>NZ_JABXXP010000065.1 GCF_013376155.1 Nguyenibacter vanlangensis | reverse complement strand
GGCGCCGGCGGCATGGACGGGCAGGACGCGGCACGGCCGGGTGACGAGCGGTTCTTCACGCGGAAAGGGCCGTTCACCCTCGCGGCCCTGGCGGAATGCGCGGGGGCCCGGATCGAGAACGCGCGGGACGACGCGGATCCGCGCCAGTATACCGGGATCGCCCCCCTGCAATCCGCTGGCCCGCAGGAGGTCAGTTTTCTGGACAACCGCCGCTATGCCCCCTTGCTGGAGCAGACGCGCGCCGGTGTGGTGATCCTGGCGCCGGCCTTCGTCGACAGGCTGCCCGCGGGGACGGTCGGACTGGTTTGTTCCGCGCCCTATCTGGCCTGGGCGCGGATCGCGGCCCTGTTTCATCCGGTGCCGGCGATCGTGCCGGGGATCCATCCCAGCGCGGTGATCGGCGAGGGCGCGCAGATCGATCCTTCGGCGCAGATCGGCCCCTTTGTTTCGATCGGCGCGCAGGTGCGCGTGGGCGCGGGCAGCCGGGTGGATGCGCATGCCGTCATTGGCGATGGAGTGCGGATCGGCGCGGGCTGCCGCATCGGCGCCCAATGCAGCGTCTCGCACGCGCTGCTGGGCGACCGGGTGACGTTGCTGCCCGGGGCGCGGATCGGCCAGGAAGGTTTCGGCTTCGCGGTTGGGCCGGATGGATTCGAGACCGTGCCGCAACTGGGGCGCGTGATCCTGGAAGACGGGGTCGAGGTCGGGGCGAATGCGACGATCGATCGGGGCTCGTCGCAGGACACGGTGATCGGCGCGGGCTCGCGCCTCGACAACCTGGTGCAGATTGGCCATAATGTTCGCCTTGGC
Source organism: Nguyenibacter vanlangensis (assembly GCF_013376155.1). Taxonomy (GTDB): domain Bacteria; phylum Pseudomonadota; class Alphaproteobacteria; order Acetobacterales; family Acetobacteraceae; genus Gluconacetobacter; species Gluconacetobacter vanlangensis. The sequence goes on along the minus strand of NZ_JABXXP010000065.1, from coordinate 8,711 downwards.
CGATGCTGCATCGTCGTCTCCCAGGCCGGAATCTCGGGTTCCACGGAACTGGGCGATTTCGTCACCGTTGCGGCCCAGGCCGGTTTGATCGGTCATATCCGTATTGGAACCAGGGCCCGCATCGGCGCCCAGTGCGGTGTGATGTCGGATGTCGAGGCGGGCGCCGATGTGATCGGCAGCCCGGCAATGCCGTTTCGGGAATTTTTCCGGAATGTCGCCGTGCTGCGGCGTCTGGCGAAGAAGGGAACGAAACAGGGTGACGGTGCGGCCTGAGGCAGCGGGCCCCCGGAAGTCAACCGGGACGGGCGGGCAAATGGGTCGCTGGGCGACGGGCCGCGCCATCCCGAGCAAGATGGTCGGACGACGTGGATAAAGAAGTAGAGGTTCCCTCGGCGGGCGAAGGCCCGACCTGTATCGAAGCCATCGATGTCATGCGGATCATGGAGGCGATCCCGCATCGCTATCCGTTCCTGCTGATCGACCGGATGGTCGATATCGTGCTGGGCCAGTCGGCGGTCGGCATCAAGAACGTGACGGCCAGCGAGCCGCATTTCCAGGGCCATTTCCCTGCGCGGCCGGTCATGCCCGGCGTGCTGATCATCGAAGCGATGGCCCAGACCGCGGCCACATTGGTCGTGCTGACGCTGGGGCCGGCCTTCGAGGGCAAGCTGGTCTATTTCATGACGATCGACGGGGCGAAATTCCGCCGCCCGGTCGGGCCCGGCGACCAGTTGAAGATCCATGTCGAGAAAGAACGCAGCCGCGCGAATGTGTGGAAGTTCAAGGGCGTGGCACGGGTCGACGGCGTGTCGGTGGCCGAGGCCAGCTTCAGCGCGATGATCATGGGCTAGAGCGGATGATGCTCTAGTGTCCTGCTCCGGATGCGCGAACGCGGATCGTCCGGAAGCCTGCAACCAGAAGCCTGATTCTGCCGGGAGAGAGTATATTGACCGATTTGGCTGGACCGGATGCCGGAATTCAGGCCGCCGAGATTCATCCCTCGTCGATCGTTGCCGAGGGGGCGCGGATCGGGCGCGGCGTGCGGATCGGCCCATGGTGCATGATCGGCCCGGACGTCCGGATCGGCGACGGCACGCAGTTGATCGCCAACGTGATCGTCGACGGGCAGACGCAGATCGGCCCCGGCGTCACCTGCTATCCGTTCACCACGATCGGCATGGCGCCGCAGGATCTCAAATATCGCGGCGAGGCGACACGCTGCGTGATCGGGGCCCGCACCGTCATCCGCGAGAATGTCACGATCCATCGCGGCACCGCCACCGGCAGCGGCCTGACCCAGGTCGGCGACGATTGCCTGATCATGGCCAATTCCCACGTCGCGCATGATTGCACGATCGGGAACGGGGTCATCATCGTCAATAATGTCGTCATGGGCGGGCATGTGACGATCGGCGATCATGCGCGCATCATGGGCTCGGCCGCCCTGCACCAGTTCGTGCGCATCGGGCGCGCGGCCCTGGTCGGCGGCGTCTGCGGGGTCGAGGCCGATGTCATTCCCTATGGCAGCGTCCTGGGCAATCGCGCGCGCCTGGTCGGGCTGCACTGGATCTGGCTGAAGCGCAACGGCGTGCAGCCGGACGAGATCCATCGCCTGCGCCGCGCTTTCCGCGCGCTCTATCCCCGCGCGATGGAAGACGAGACCGCGGCCTTCAGCCAGAGGCTGGACGCGGTGCGCGCCGAATATGGCAACGAGCCCCGGGTGGCCGAGATCCTGGCCTTCATCGAGGCCCCCAGCCATCGCGGCCTGGTGCGCGTCGCGGGCGGCGGCACGGCATCCATCGAAACCGACGGCGTCTGAACAGGGTCCATGGCCGTGGCCGGCGTGACCTCGCCTGACGGCAAGCCGGGGCCGATCCTGTCGGGCGATTGCGTGGGAATCCTGGCGGGCGGCGGCCCGCTGCCCGGCCAGGTGGCCCAGGCGGTCGCCGCGCTGGGACGGCGGGTCTTCATCGTCGGCTTCCAGGATTTCGCCGAACCGGCCGTAATCGGATGCTGGCCGCATCGCTATGTCCGCCTGGCGGCGGCGGGTGAGATCCTGTCCTGCCTGCGTGCCGAGGGCTGCCGCGACCTGGTCCTGATCGGGCCGGTGCGCCGTCCCTCCTTTTCCGACCTGCGGCCCGACGCCGCGGGCGCGCGGATCATGGCGCGGATCGGCCGGGCCCTGTTTTCCGGCGATGACGGATTGCTGGCGGCCATCGTCCGCGTGCTGGGCGAGGAAGGGTTCGCCATCCACGGCGCCCACGAATTTCTCGCGGCGTCGGTCGGACGGCGCGGCGTACTGGGCCGCGTACGGCCCGATGCCGGGGCCCAGGCGGATATCGACCGCGGACGGACGGTGGTCGATGCGATCGGGCGGCTGGATATCGGGCAGGGCTGCGTGGTGCAGGACGGGCTGGTCCTGGCGGTCGAGGCGATGGAAGGCACCGACCGCATGCTGCTGCGCGCGGGCGAATGCCGCCAGCCCGGGCGTCCGGGCGGGGTTCTGGTCAAGATGCTCAAACCGGGGCAGGATCGGCGGGCGGATCTTCCGACCATCGGGCCGGATACCGTCAGGCGCGCGGCCCAGGTGGGCCTGCGCGGCATTGCGTTCCAGGCCGGGGCCACCCTGCTGACCGACCCGGACTTGTGTATCGCGGCCGCCGACGCGGCCGGCCTGTTCCTGGTCGGAATCGATGCCGAGGGCGAAAACTGACCGGTCTTCCAGACAGGAGAATGTTCATGGGTTCATATCTGCATACGATGGTGCGCGTGCGTGACCTCGACGCCAGCATCGCATTCTACTCATTGCTCGGCATGCGCGAGCTGCGCCGGCGCGAAGTGCCCGAGGGCCGGTATACCCTGGTTTTCCTGGGCTATGGCGACAATGCGTCGGGCCAGGCGGAAATCGAGCTGACCTATAATTGGGGCAAGGATGACGGCTATGAGATCGGCACCGGTTTCGGCCATTTCGCAGTGGGCGTGCCCGATGTCGCGGCGATGGTCGAGGCCGTGCGGGCCGGCGGCGGCAAGGTGACGCGCGAGGCGGGGCCGGTGAAGTTCGGCACGACGGTCATTGCCTTCGTCGAGGATCCGGACGGCTACAAGATTGAACTGATCCAGCGCACGTAAGGGAATATCCTGAATATATTTAGCCGCGCAGATCCTTCAGCCGGTGCACGGCCTGTTCGATCGACTGGATGATCTGCTCGGCGGCCTCGCGGATCCCGGGGTCGGCATGCAGGCTCAGCCGATCGGCCGTCAGCATCGCCGGCGCCAGCAGGCCTCGGACGTCATGCAGGATCTTGCCGACGGATGACGATTCGGCGGCGGATGACGCGCCGTCTTGCGGAGGGGGGGCGCCGTTCATGCTTCTGTTCTCCGCGCGTGGTCTTTGGCACGTTGACGTGCCGGAAAACGAACAGTATAAGGCGCGCCTCGGGTCGGGTGCCGCGAATTGCGCCCGAACGCGCCGTGGAATTTAGCCGCGGCATATTTGTTGCTGTCAATCTGGGAGTGCCGTCGTGAAGCGCACGTATCAACCGTCCAAGCTGGTCCGCAAGCGCCGTCACGGCTTCCGCGCCCGTATGGAAACCGTCGGTGGCCGCAAGGTCATCGCGAACCGCCGCGCCAAGGGCCGCAAGCGCCTGTCCGCCTGATTGCCAGGCCGTCGTCTCCGGGCCGTGGCCCGGGGCGACATGGCCCCGCGATATCACGCCGGGGCGAGAATACGAAAGGCTGCTGAGCGTGGCCGACCGGTCCGTCCGTCTTAAGAAACGTGCAGAATTCCTGCTTGTGGCGTCTCGCGGACGGAAGGTTCCTTCACCCGGTCTGGTGCTGCAGGCGCTGGAGCGGGGCGATTCCGATCCGGCGCGGATCGGCTTTACCGTGACAAAGAAGGTCGGGAACGCCGTCGTCCGCAACCGGACGCGCCGCCGGCTGCGCGAAGCCATGCGGCAGGTCGCGCATGAGGCGCCGCTCAGCGGCGTCGATCTGGTCCTGATCGGGCGTGGCGGCACGCGGGGGCGCGATTTTTCGGCGCTGCTGGGCGATCTGCGCCGCGCGCTGCGCAAGGCGGGCGTGCGGGGGGATTCATGAAAGCGCGCCTGGGCGCGATCCTCTCCCGGCCGTTGATCGGCCTGATTCGCGCCTATCAATGGATCTTCCGCCCCGTAATGGGGATGAATTGCCGATTCGTCCCGTCCTGCAGCGATTACGCGCTGGAGGCGATCCGCCGCCACGGGCCGTTTCGCGGCACGATTTTGGCGGCGTGGCGGATCTTGCGTTGCAATCCGTGGAATATCGGCGGATACGATCCCGTGCCCGAGCGGGGGCCTGCGCGCGGTCCCTGTTGTTCCTCCCACAGATAACGTGAGTCTGGCTGGTTACTGATGGATACCAAGCGCTTTATCGTGGCGACCCTGCTGTCCGCCATGGTCCTGGTCGGCTTCGAATATTTCATGCCGAAGCAGACCCATCAGCAGGCCGCGCAGCAATCGGCGCAGGCCACCAGCCAGACCCCGCCGGCCAACCGGCCGGTACCGGCCGCCCCGATCGCGGGGGCGAGTTCGCAGCCGCAATCCATTCCGGCGCCGCAGGCCGAAACCCGTCTGCCGATCGACGGGCCGAAAGTCAGCGGGTCGATCGACCTGCTGGGCGCGCGCCTGGACGATATGGTGCTGCGCGACTATCACGAGACGATCCGCAAGGGCAGCCCGCTGGTCCGCATCCTGGAGCCGGCGCGCGATCCGCAGCCCAACTATGTCGAGATCGGCTGGATGAACCTGCCGGGCGGGCAGGTGCGCGTGCCCGATGCCAATACCGTCTGGACCGCCGATGCCCCGAAGCTGACGGGCGAGAAGCCGGTGACCCTGTCGTGGGACAACGGGCAGGGCGTGACCTTCCAGATCGTCGTGTCGATCGACAGCCATTACATGTTCGCGGTCGAGCAGCGGATCGTGAACCATTCGGCCCAGCCGGTCGCGCTCTATCCGTTCGCGCGGGTCGACCGGGCCTATACCCCGGTGGAAACCGGCGGCTACCTGGTGCATGAGGGCCCGATTTCGGTGATCGACGGGCGGATGGACGAAAGCTCGTACAAAAGCCTGCGCACCGGCGCGACCCCGCCGGCCAACCAGTCCTGGACCCGCGCGGGCCAGAACGGCTGGGCCGGCATCACCGACAAATACTGGCTGACGGCCGTCATTCCGCAGCAGGGCACCGCGGTCACCGGCAGCTATGGCTACCAGGCCAATCAGGGGGCCGGGATCTACCAGGTCGGCTTCATCGCGCAGGCGCCGACCACCGTGTCGCCGGGCATGACGGCAGCGACCACCAGCCACGTCTTTGCCGGCGCCAAGGAAGTGAATTTGCTGGAGCATTACGAATCCAGCCTGCACATTCCGGATTTCTGGAAAGCGGTCGATTTCGGCTGGTTCGCCTTCCTGACGCGCCCGATCTTCTACGTGCTGGACTGGCTGAACACGCTGCTGGGCAATTTCGGCCTGGCGCTGATGGCCTTCACCCTGCTGGTCAAGGGGCTGTTCTTCCCGCTGGCGACGCGGCAATTCCGCTCGATGGGCAAGATGCGGCAGCTCCAGCCCAAGGTTCAGGAGATCCGCGAGCGCTATAAGGGCGACCAGATGGCGATGAACCAGCACATGATGGCGCTGTACAAGAACGAGGGCGTCAACCCCGCCGCGGGCTGCATGCCGGCGCTGGTGCAGATCCCGGTGTTCTGGAGCCTGTACAAGGACCTGTACATCACCATCGAAATGCGCCATGCGCCGTTCTTCGGCTGGATCCAGGACCTGTCCGCGCCCGACCTGACCAACCTGTTCAACCTGTTCGGGCTGATCCCGTGGGATCCGACGGTCTTGTCGCCGTTCCTGCAATTGGGCGTGTGGCCGATCCTGTTCGGCCTGACGATGTACCTGCAGCAGAAGCTGAACCCGGCGGCGATGGATCCCGCGCAGCAGCGCGTCTTCCAGATGATGCCGGTGCTGTTCACCTTCTTCATGGCGCGCCAGCCCGCGGGCCTGGTGATCTATTATTGCTGGAACAACTTGCTGACGATGGCGCAGCAGATGCTGATCCAGCGTCGCCTGGACGGCGCGTTGAAGAAGGGCGGCGTCCCTGCGGCTCCGGCCGTGCGGAAGTGAGAATGCGGGCCTGATGTCGGAGTTTCACATCCCCCCCCGTACCGAGGAGGAAGAGGAGCAGTTGCGCGAAGCCGGGCGGCTGCTGTTCGCCGGATCGTGCGATTTCTTCTTCGGCGCCCAGCGGCTGGACCAGTTGCCGCCCACCGACATGCCGGAAATCGCGTTCGCGGGCCGGTCGAATGTCGGCAAGTCCAGCCTGGTCAACGCGTTGACGGGGCGCAAGGCCCTGGCCCGCGCGTCGTCCGAACCCGGTCGGACCAAGCAGCTCAATTTCTTCAATCTTGCCGGGCGGCTGACCCTGGTGGACATGCCGGGCTATGGCTATGCCAAGGCCGCCAAGGCGGTGAAGGAAGATTGGCAGGGGCTGATGTTCGATTATCTGCGCGGCCGGCCGACGCTGAAGCGGGTGATCCTGCTGCTGGATTCCCGGATCGAGATCAAGGAATCGGACCGGGCGGTCATGACCCTGCTGGACCGTGCCGCCGTGACCTTCCAGATCGTGCTGACCAAGTGCGATGCGCCGCGCCCCGGCGCGCTGGCGGCCAAGCGCGCGCAGGCCGCCGAACTGGCCCGCCAGCATCCGGCGGCATACCCCGATATCCTGGCGACCAGCAGCGAAAGCGGGCTGGGCATCCCCGAACTGCGTGCCGAGCTGGCCACGCTGGCGCTGTCGCAGGCGCAATGATCCTTTATGACTACCCGGACGACGATTAAGACGACAGGCAGCATGCGATGAGTGACACGGGCAACGCGATCGCCGGCACCGAGGTGCAGAACCTGAAGGACGCACAGGAACGCGCGGCCGTCCTGGCGCAGGCCCTGCCGTTCCTGCGCCGCTATGCCGGCGACACCATCGTCGTCAAATATGGCGGCCATGCGATGGTGGAGGATTCGCTCTCCGAGGCATTCGGCCACGATATCGCGCTGCTGAAGCTGGTGGGCGTGAACCCGATCGTCGTGCATGGCGGCGGGCCGCAGATCAGCGCCATGCTGAACCGGCTGCAGATCCCCTCGACCTTCGTGGACGGGCTGCGCGTCACCGACGCCGCGATGGTCGACGTGATCGAGATGGTCCTGGCCGGCAAGGTCAACAAGCAGGTCGCCGGCCTGATCAACCAGGCCGGGGCCCTGGCGGTCGGGATTTCCGGCCGCGACGGCGGGCTGATCACCGCGCGGCGGCTGCGGCGGACGGTACGCGACGCCGACAGCCAGATCGAGAAGGTGCTGGATCTGGGATTCGTGGGCGAGCCGGTGCGCATCGACCCGCGCGTACTCTATGCGCTGTCGGGCTCGGGCCTGATTCCGGTCGTCGCCCCGGTCGGCGCGGGCGAGGATGGCGAGACCTACAACATCAACGCCGACACGGCCGCCGGCGCTATCGCCGGCGCGGTGCACGCCACGCGCCTGTTGATGCTGACGGACGTGCCCGGCGTGCTGGATGAAAACGGCGAGCTGATCCCCGAACTGACGGCCGAGGAGGCAAGGCGCGGCATTGCCAGCGGCATGATCAGCGGCGGCATGATCCCCAAGGTCGAGACCTGCCTCGAGGCCGTGCGCAGCGGGGCCAAGGCGGCGGTGATCCTGGATGGACGCGTCCCGCATGCCTGCCTGCTGGAACTGTTCACCGAGGCCGGGCCGGGCACGCTGATCCGCGGCGAGTGACGGCCCCGCGGCACGGAGCGGCCCACGGCCGGGCCGGGATCGAGAGTCGTTGACAGCATGGGGCATCCTCCGCATGGTCCCGCGACAGGATGACCGCGCGGCGGCCCGGCAGCGCCGCCGCCACTGACACAGGATTGCAGAGTTATGAACGACGAGCACGCCCTACGGACCCAGATCGAGGCGGCATGGGATCGGCGCGACACGCTGTCCTCCGCCACGACCGGCCCGGATCGCGACGCGGTCGAACAGGCGCTGGCCGGGCTGGATGCCGGCACGCTGCGGGTCGCCGGCCCGACCGACGCGGGCTGGGTGGTCAATGAATGGCTGAAGAAGGCCGTTCTGCTGTCGTTCCGGCTGAATGACAGCCAGGTGATGCCAGGCGCCCCCGCGCCGTTCTATGACAAGGTGCCGCTGAAATTCGCGGGCTGGGACGACGCCGCCTTCGGCCTGGGCGGCTTCCGCGCCGTGCCGGGCGCGATCGTCCGCCGGTCGGCCTATGTGGCGCCGGGCGTGGTGCTGATGCCCAGCTTCGTCAATGCCGGCGCGCGGGTCGAAAGCGGCACGATGGTCGATACCTGGGTGACGATCGGAAGCTGCGCGCAGATCGGCCGCAACTGCCATATCAGCGGCGGCGTCGGAATCGGCGGCGTGCTGGAGCCGCTGCAGGCCGCCCCGGTGATCATCGAGGATGATTGCTTCATCGGCGCGCGGTCGGAAGTGGCCGAAGGCGTGATCGTCGAGCGCGGCAGCGTGCTGTCGATGGGCGTGTTCCTGGGCGCGTCGACCAAGATCGTCGACCGGGCGACGGGCGAGGTCTTCGTCGGCCGCGTGCCGGCCTATTCGGTCGTCGTGCCCGGCACCCTGCCGCCGCGCGAGGCGAGCAGCGCGGAC
>NZ_JABXXP010000064.1 GCF_013376155.1 Nguyenibacter vanlangensis | reverse complement strand
GTCGAAGGCCGGCTTCAGCGCCGCCAGCCCTTCGGCCGTGCTGTCGGGGCGCGGGCAGCCGTCATCGGCCACGACCTCGCCCTTGGGCGTGGTGACGGGGATGATCTCGTCGGCCAGATGCCCCGCCTGGATCGCGGCGCGGGCGCGGGCCTGGCTGCGCAGGGCGAACGCCTCCTGCTCGGCGCGGGAGATTTCGTATTTGCGGGCCAGGGTTTCGGCCGTCGTTCCCATGTCGGCATAGGCGCCGGGATAAAGCCTGGCGAGCGCCGGATTGGGCAGCGGATTGAAGCCGCCGATGGGCACGCGGCTCATGCTCTCGACCCCGCCGCAGAGGAAGAGATCGCCCGCGCCCGCCAGGATGGCGCCGGCCGCCATGTGGATCGCCGACATGGATGAGCCACAGAACCGGTTGATCGTCGCGCCCGCCACCGACAGGGGCAGGCCGGCCAGCAGGGCGGCGAGGCGGCCAAGATTCAACCCCTGCTCGCCCTCGGGCATGGCGCAGCCGACCAGGGCGTCCTCGATGTCGGCCGCGTCGATGCCACTCCGTTCGACCAGCCCGCGAAAGATCTGCGCCAGCAGGTCGTCCGGCCGCATCCCGGCCAGCGCGCCCCGGCGGGCGGGGTGGAAGGGCGAGCGCGCGAACCCGGCGACAACGATATTCTTCATCGGCCGGACCTCCATCGCGATCGGAGCGGATCGACGCGATTTTGCGCAATATTTTGACGCTTACGTCATGTGGAACGCCATCACCTGTGAACAATGCGCGGCCTGCTTCCTTGTCTCGTAACTTTTTCTTGTGTCCTGAAAAAGCTTCCATACAATAATTCTTGATCTCCATGCCCCGCGGGATCCTCCCTTGTGATGCACTGCCACCCGCGCCAACTGACGTGACGTAATCGTCACTTGGTAAGGCCAGGGTGCCCCCCGCCTGCCGATGCGCTTCCGGGACGCGTCGCGGGTGGGAAAGGAAAAAACAAACATGACGATGAAACCGCCGAAAGCCGGCACATTTCTGCTCGCCCCCGCCTTGACTGCCCTGCGTCCCGTCATCCTGTCGCCCATCGCCTTGTCCATGCTGGCGCCCGGGGCGCATGCGGCGGGGCTGGCGCTGCGGGACGGCGATGCGACATCGACCGCCAATGCCTATGTCGGCGGCGTCAGCCGCGCCGGCGACGCCGCGACGGTCAGCCTGAATCCGGCCGGCCTGTCGCTGCTGCCGTCCAGCGAATTCTATGGCAATGTCTTCTATATCGACCCAACCGCGCGTTTTTCGGGCCGGAACCGGGGGGCGGACGGCCGGCCGACCCCGGGTTCGACCGGCGGCGGCAATATCGACCCCAGCGGCAGCGGCGGGTCATTCGGCGCATGGAAGGTCACGGACCGGCTGGCGATCGGGCTCGGCGTGACCGTGCCCTATGGGGTGCGGATGAATTATCCCACCGACTGGGTGGGCCGTTACCAGAGCCTGGTGACGCATGTCAGCGACTATGACCTGACGCTGGCCGCGTCCTATCGCCTGACGCCGAAATTGTCGATCGGGCTGGGCCCGCGCATGGATTTCCTGACCGGGCGCTTTACCAGGGCCCTGAACCTGGCGTCGGTGAACCTGGCGTCGGTGAACCTGGCGTCGGGGCCGATCCCGGGCAACAGCGTGGCCGATATCAGCGGCAACGGCTTTGCCTTCGGCTATGTCGCGGGCATGCTCTATATGCCGGATTCCCGCACGCGGATCGGCGTTGCCTATCATTCGCGCATGGGGATTGCGCTGTCGGGCCGCACGCAACTGGCCGCGGCGCCCGTCCTGGCGCAGATCCCCTTCGTGCGCGCGGCATTCGCCGAAGCGGGCGGGCATGTTTCCGGCCAGATCACCCTGCCCGACAGCGTCGATTTCGGCGTGACCCGCGCCGTGACCGACCGGCTGTCGGTCAGCCTGCAGGGGGAATGGACGCATTGGTCGCTACTGTCCGAACTGAATTTCACCACCGACCATCCGGGCGGAGCATCGACGTCCTTTGCCGTCAACTGGCGCGACACCTGGTTCGGCGGCATTGCCGGAACCTATCGCCTGACCCCGGCCGTGACCCTGCGCGGCGGCTTCAGCTACGACCAGTCCGCCAGCGCCGACGCGGCGACGCGGATCACGCAGGCGCCGGACAGCGACCGCTATACCCTGGCGGGCGGCGTGGAGTACACGCCGCTGCCGCGCCTGTCGCTGGAACTGTCCTATGCCCATCTGTTCACGCCGGCGGCGCCGATCGACGCAACGTCGGCCCCTGAAGCCGGCACGTTGACCGGAACCTATCACGACAGCGCCAATGTCGTCGCCCTGGGCAGCCATCTGAGGTTCTGAGACACGACTTTAAAGACAAATACAGGAGGTTTTCCAAAAGTACGAAGACCCGCCGCGCTTCGACTTCTGTTCTGGAAAGGTCTCGGCCATGCAGAACGATCCCGTCCCCGCCGAACAGGACATGACGGTGTGGGACATCCTGGAGCGGTCCGCCCGGCGCGCCCCGGACGCGCCGGCGATCGATTTCCTGGGTGCGCGCCTGACCTATCGCGCAGTGTGGCGGCAGGCGGAGCGCGCGGCGGCGGGATTGCTGGACCAGGGCGTGCGCAAGGGCGACCGGGTGGCGCTGTGCCTGCCCAACACGCCTTATTCCGTCATCATGTTTTTCGCGATCCTACGGATCGGCGCCATCGTGGTCAATGTCAATCCGCTTTATGCCGATGACGAGATGCGCCGGATCTTCGCCAATTCGGGCGCACGGATGGTGGTCACCGCCGATGTCAGGATGATCTTCGACCATGTGCGGCACGGCGCCGGGGATACGGGGGTGGAGAAGATCGTCATCTGCCCGATCGACCAGGCGCTGCCGAAGCTGAAGGCCGCGTTGTACCGCGTCGCGAAGCGGCACGACATCGTGCCGCGCTGTGCCGGGCCGCGCCATGTCTATTACGGGACGCTGATCGAATCCCGCACGGTATTGCCCCGGGTGCCGATCGATCCGGCGCGGGATGTCGCGGTGCTGCAATATACCGGAGGAACCACCGGCCTGCCCAAGGGGGCGATGCTGTCGCACCGCAACATCGTGGCCAACGCGATCCAGATCGACCATCATCTGGGCGGGCAACTGCCCACGCCGCAGCGTTTCCTGGGCGTGCTGCCGCTGTTTCACGTCTTTGCGCTGCAGGCGGTCATGATGCTGCCGATCCTGCGGGGCGAGGCGATCTATCTGCAGCCGCGATTCGATGCCGGGGCGGTGCTGAAATGCCTGCGCCGCGCGCGGATTACCGCCCTGCCCGCGGTGCCGAGCATCCTGACCGCGCTGCTGAAGGAAAACACCGTCCGGCGCGAGGATTTCGCCAGCCTGCGCCTGGTCTGCTCGGGCGGGGCGCCGCTGCCGCCGGCGCTGCGCGCGCGGTTCGAGCATTTTACCGGCAGTTCCGTGATCGAGGGGTACGGGCTGAGCGAGACGTCGCCCGTGCTGACCCTGACGCCGATCGGCGCGCCGCGCGACGGTTCGTGCGGCACGGTCCTGGAGGGCACCACGTTGCAGATCCGCGACCCGGAGGACAGCAGCAGAGTCCTGCCGCAAGGCATGGCGGGCGAGGTCTGCGTGCGCGGACCGCAGGTCATGCTGGGCTATTGGCCCAGCGAGGAGACGGCCGATCCGCTGACTGGCGACGGGTTTTTGCGCACCGGCGACGTCGGATACCTGGATCGGGACGGATACCTGTTCCTGGTCGACCGGCTGAAGGACATGATCATCTGCGGCGGCTACAAGATCTATCCACGCACGGTCGAGGACGTGCTGTATCTGCATCCGGCGGTGTCGGAGGTCATCGTGATCGGCGTTCCGGACGCCTATTGGGGACAGGTGCCGGTGGCCTATGTGGCGCTGAAGCCGGGGGCGCAGGTCGATGAAGGGGCATTGCTTGCGCATCTGGAACGCCATCTGTCGAAGATCGAGCGCCCGCGGGAGATCCTGTTCCGCCCCACCCTGCCCAGGACGATGATCGGCAAATTGTCGAAGAAGGACCTGATCCGCCAGGAAGGGCTGGAGGCGGGCGTGTCGGCGCCGCGCGGCCCGGCCTGAGAGCCCGTCCGACATCATCTCGAATCAGTGGACTCCGAGTTCAAAAACAAGATGAGTACCGGCGCCCCACCCCAATTTCCGGACCAGTTCATCCGACAGAACGATCGAGCCGTCTTCCGCTACCATCACAACCCAGCGTCTTTTCTCTTTCATGCTCTGTCCTGCGTCATGCCCGCTGCCCGATGCATGGCGAACAAAGAAAGAACGGTGATCCGGACCGTCCGGCCATCGGCATCATGACGACTGGCCCGATCATCCGCCGCAGCTTCACCACGGTTTCGGTGTTATCCTCTTCCGACGCTCCCTTGCCATCCGTCTTCCCTGCGAATCGGCCTGCGCCTGAGGCTCCTGCTCCAACCGTTCTGTGTACAGCATGATCTTAGCTGCGGCTCCGGCGGTTGTCACACTCGTTCTTATTGCCCTCACCATGACCGGTGATCTCTTTGACCGCACAGGGTGGCAGACTTGGTCGGCCTGCGCCATAATAGCTATATGTGATTTCCATCGCCACAACATGAGGTCCTGTCATGCGCCAGTTCTGAATACGCAACCCGGATGATTTCTTGTGTCAATATTAAGTATTAATTTGGAAAAATGAGCAAAAAACGAAATAACTCTCTAGCCTCTGTCAACGACATCATTGAAATGAAGGGCGATCACCCTGCATCTCCGCTTACCGTGTCTCGTCCCGAACTCATGGTGAATGGTTCGGATCGCATTTTTCGTGAGATGTTACATCGTTTTCTGGCATTTTCGGCCCTCATTCAGTCGAACAGAGATCAACTGGGGCGTCATATCGGCCTCAGCGGCACGCAATACACGGCTTTGATCTCGATCGCCCATATGGAAAGCGACGCGATAGGGATAGCCCAATTGGCTGAACATCTGAACCTCAGCGGTGCCTTCGTGACGATCGCCGTCAACAAGCTCGCAGCCGCTGGACTGGTCAAAAAGCTGCCAAACAAAAACGACCGGCGACGCGTGATCCTTTCAGTGACCCCAAAGGCCAGGGATCTACTCGCGCAGCTTGCCGAGGTACAGGTCCCGGTCAATGATACGATATTCCGAAGCCTCTCCCGCGATCAGATGATGGAACTTACACGAGTAATGGCCCAGTTGATCTCTGGAGCACAGGCTTCGTTAATGCTCATGGATTTTTTGAACGAGTGAGCCGTCGCGGTCGATCGATCAAGGCGCGAACGAAGCATTCCCGCCCACTTCAAGTCAGATAACGAGCTCATGCTCGATCCCGGCCGCGATATGCAACAACGCCTGGTCGTCTCCATGGCGCCCCATGAGCGTCAGCCCTACGGGTGCTTCTCCCGGAGTGTGGCATGGAATGCTGACGGCACACCGGTCGAGGAAATTTACGACCGTCGGATTGCGCAGCAGCAGCATATTGATCGCCGCGTAGTGACCATCGTCAGTCAATTCGTCCTGACGGGGAGCCACAATCGGAACTGTCGGCATAATGACAGCATCATAGCAGTCCAGGCAATCCGCAGCACGCCGCATAATACGCTGCCGGCTCTCATGAAGAGCTATGTAATCGATGGCGCTCTGTTCCTGCCCACGCAGTATGCGACGCAGGACGAAGGGATCATAGTCGGCACGCCGTGTTTGCAGGAGTGGTGCATGCCAGGCCAACGATTCGGGAGCCGGGAATCCCCCCTTGCTATTGGCCACTGGAATATCATTCAACGCTGGGCAGCTTACGTCGATGAGAGATGCTCCGCGAACCGCAAGACGGCTCAGACAAGCCTCCCATGTACGCCCGACCGTCTCGTCCATATCATTCAAGACATAGTTAGTCAGCACGCCCAGTCTCAGCTGCACTCCTCCCATACCTGCCGGCGCATTCCGCAGGCTTGCGCCGCCCCCGGCCATCAGGCTGTCGGCCGCCCAACAACAGGCCACGCTGCGGGCAATGCTTCCAACCGAATCGAGCGTTGATGAGAGCGGGACCGTCCCGGCCCGAGGGACACGCGATGCCGTGGGTTTAAAACCGACCAGGCCCGTCAGCGCCGCCGGAATACGGCAGGATCCTCCGGTATCGCTGCCAATACCAACCAACGCCATTCCATCAGTAACCGATATGGCAGCTCCGGACGAAGACCCACCCGGCACTCGGCTCTCCGTACGCCGCCACGGATTGGCCGGGGTCCCGTAATGCGGGTTGATACCGACGCCGGAGAACGCGAATTCCGTCATCGTCGTCCGGCCAACGGAGATCATGCCGGCCGAGTTCAGCCGCGCGATCGCGGGCGCGTCGCCGATGGCAGGGGCGCTGTCCTCCAGCACGCGCGAACCTGCGCGCGTGACGACACCGGCCTCGTCGAACAGATCCTTGACGGACATCGGTAAGCCGGCAAATGCGGACGGAGCCCGCCCATCCTTCCGCAGGGCATCCATGTGATCGGCCCGCAGGCGCGCCGCATGCGCATGCACCGCCATGAACGTCCGCGCGCCTTCACCATCGGGGTCGGCAATTCGGGCCAGCGCGTCCTCGACCAAGTCGCGGCTGGTTGTACGCCCTTCCGCGAGATCGCGCGCCGCAGACAGAAGGGTATGTCGGGGTATTTGCGTCACGACGCGATGATCCTCTCTCTCCAGATCTTCAATTCCCGCCTATAATCGGTCCTACGCAACATTTATTGCGTCACCGGCCATCGCTTGCGTGCGGGAAAGCCGCAAGCAATATGTTCTGATCCTGTCTTACAAACGTAGAAACTCTTATGCATGCGAGCGGCACGAGGCGATAAGATCCACTATCCCCAACGACGACCCACCGACTGAAGATTCAATTGCGCAACACGAAGGCCGCCTCGAAGCCCCCCCCGGCGTAACGCGATCAGTCGCGCCCCGCCTCGATAAATGCGCGTGCGGTCCGCTTGGGATGCGTGAGGAGAACCTCATGACTGCCACGGATGCCTGTCAAGCGGAAGGCTCCCAACCTGTTTGAGAGACGCGGGTGACGTCCCCATTCTCCTTGAGAAAGGTCATTGTCTTCTGATGGTGCCAGAAAACTGAATTTTTGAGGCACATTTTCCCAACCGGTCATATCCGCCCTATCGGTAAACGTACGCCACGGCTGGGGTCTAAGTGCGGCGTAGATTTCCCTTGCATGCTCGATGGTTCCATCACCAAAGAAGCTGTCGCGCCATACAGAAAATGGCAGAACGATCGAACCGTCACCCCTCTCCGACGCGTTCAGTTCAAGAGCGTTCCGCAGATATGGTGGAATTTCGTCCACAAGCGCTTGACCATGCTTCGGAACGAATGCCGCGAAATAGACGAGCCTGCGAAGACGCTCAGGCATTTCAATTGCAATACGCGAAATGAGATAGCCTCCCCAGCTATGGCCGACCAGCACATAATCCTTGAGGTCCGTCTCGCGGATATACCTGATAATCGGAGCAGCGGCACCGCGTAAATCGACATCCGGCCTGTCTCCAACGCCCAAGCCGCCTGCTGTCGGCGTATGCACTTCGTGGCCAGCAGCTTCAAGGGCATCGCGGACCGGCTTCCATAACTCTCCATAATGCCAAGCACCATGAACAAGAACGAATCTCATCAGACCCACTCCATCTGCGTTTGCTTAGGTCAATGCCCCGATGCCGCCCTAGTGCCCTGCCCGAGAAATTCTTATGAGAATTTCTCGGACCAGCAGGCCACTAAAATATTGATTCTAGTGTCCTTTCGATTCCGAAATTCGCTTGCGAATTTCGGAATCAGGACACTAGCGATAAAAGAGCGCCTTATGGACCCACCGAGCAGGTAAAAGTCGGTTTCGTACCATGAGCCGCAAGATGCGCGGGGTAAGGGCACCAAAAGCGATCCCCTACCTCCCCATCAAGGGTTGAGACATCAATGACATCCGGGGCGACTCCAGCCTCGGTCCATTTCTCCAGGACCGGAAGAATTGCGTAATTGATGCCAAATCCATCATTCGCATTCCCGCCTGGCACAGGAGGATGGAGACCGGAGGCGCCACTGCGGCCATGCCCCAATCCGGGCGCCAGAAAAAAAACGATACCAGCTCTTTATATTGTCGAAACCTCCGAAGGCGTCCGAAACGCGTTCATAATAATTGACCGACCCCCCGACGGGAATCTGATTGTCGGCAAGACCATGCCAATGAATAATCTTGCCGCCTGCTTTATGGAACTCTCTCAGATCAACGCTATCTGTGCCGTTCATCGAACCAAATTGCTGCAACGAGCGGATAAAAACACTGACGAAAGACCTATCTCCCGTGTAATCCAATTGCTTCCAACCATCACGGGCAAGAGTTGAGCCGTTCTTCAGCGACTTGTCCGCGAGTGCCGGATCGTCGGCGGCGATCGCCAACCAATGCGCGCCGATAGTGAATGGCGTCACACCCGCCGGTCCGACTCCATAGGTCAACGGCGAGTTGAACAAGATCGCACCACGATTATATCCATACCAGAGGTGACCGAGGCGCAGCGACGGCTCGAATCCATTCGCAGAACCGGGAGAGATGGGCTTTCCGTCGATCGTCGGTCCATACCAGATCTTGTTGACGGCCACCGCCTCTTTCTGAGTCAGGCAGGAGTCACTGTGAGCCGCCGTTTCCGGGCAAAGAAGCTTTGTATCGCTCGTGGGATCATAGTGGCACGACGCCAAATCGCTGATGAAGCCGTCATGCTTTCCCGCAACAAGAGTATCGCATGCTGCAATCGCACGGCGCGTCACCAGATCGAGTTTTCCCGGCGATATCGGATGACCGAGATCGCGCTGCATTACGACCTGGGGCCACATGATGGACGGCACGAAACTCGGCCAGTTTATTGCCGGATAGGCGCTGATGATACCATTGTAATCACGAGGATATCGTTGCGCCAGCATGAGACCCTCGCGACCACCGGTCGAGCCTCCGCTCCAATAGGAGAATTTCGGCTCGCGTCCATAGAAGCTGCGCGAGATGTCGCGGGCGGTCAGGACCATCATATGGAGGTTTCGATACGCCCAATCCTCGAGAAGCGGCCAGTTCAGCTTGCCATTGGGGCGAAACGCAAAACTTCCATCAGCCCCGCCGCCAACCGAATGGCCATCGTCCGAATCGGCAGTCAAGAAGCCGTCTTCCCCGGCACGGAGCGCCGAAATGCCGAGCGCACTCAGCTCGCCTGTATCCTGCACGCTGGGAATGCCGGCATAACCGCCTTCGCCAACGCCCAAATATCGCGCGTTCCAGTTATCGGGCGCCGGGACCCATACTTCCAGCCCTATGCCCCTGGAGGTAGACGGTTGATTCGGCCCATTATCCGCCCCAGGGCCGACCATGACCTTCAGCAGGCACATGGGGCGGTTCGTAAGCATCCGGCGAGAGACGCGGGCGTGTTCATGCGACGTTGGTATGATGGGGCTGTGTTGAGGCTTTCCAGTTCCAGGGGAGGAGTTCGTGCAGGCGTGAGACCGGC
>NZ_JABXXP010000063.1 GCF_013376155.1 Nguyenibacter vanlangensis | reverse complement strand
CCTGGTGGTGGTGGCGCGTGCCGGCACGCCGCGCGTCGGCGCGATGGAAGCGCTGTCCGGCAAGGTGCTGGCCGTGCAGTCGGGCACCAGCTATGCCGCGCGGATCGCGCAGGACAACGCCGCGCTGGCTGCCTCCCATCTGGCGCCGATCATCATCCAGCAATACCCGACCGAGGACCAGGTGGTGCAGCAGGTGCTGATCGGCCGGGCCTTCGCCTTCGTCAGCCAGGATGTCGAGCTGTATTTCCGCCAGAAGCAACTGCACGGCAAGGTCTCGGTGATCTTCCAGCCCAGCTATCCGGAATACCGCGATTTCGCGATCTATATCCGCAAGGACGCACAGGACCGCGCGGCCCTGGACGGCGCCGTTCGCGCACTGCACGACAGCGGGCAGTTCCAGCCGATCCTGCAACGCTGGCAGATCACGCCCTCGGCCGCGGCCTCGGTCCAGGGCGGCGCGGCCGCCGGCGGCTTCAACTGGCGCACGTTCGGCGCGGCGCTGGTCTCGCTCGCCTATCTGCGTGGTGCCGCGATCACGCTGGCCATGGCGGTGCTGTCGCATTTCAGCGCGATCCTGCTGGCCATTCCGATGGCGCTGAAGCTGAACGGGCGCGACGGGCTGACCAAGACCGCCATCCGCTGCTATGTCGGGCTGTTCCGCGCGGCGCCGACCCTGCTGCAATTGCTGTTCGTCTGGAACGCGCTGCCGCAATTCTTCCCGGTCTTCCGCGAGGGCTGGTTCACCCCATTCCTGGCCGCCTGGATCTCGCTGTCGATCAACGAGGCCGCGTACCAGGTCGAAATCAACCGCGCGGCGCTGCAGGCCATCGATCCGGGCCAGGCCCTGGCCGGCGACGCGCTGGGCATGTCGCGGCTGCAGGTCTATCGCCACGTCATCTTTCCGCAGGCGCTGCGCATTGCCCTGCCGCCGACGATCAACGAATTCATCAGCCTGATCAAGACGACGTCGCTCGCCTCGGTCATCTCGCTGCAGGAATTGCTGGCCACCACCCAGATCAACGTGGCGCGGAGCTTCGAATTCACCGAATATTACGCGGCGGCGCTGATTTATTACCTGCTGATCGTGTTCTTTTTCCTCTGGGTCCAGAAGCGCATCGAACGGCGCTTCGCCTGGGCCGACCGACTGAAGGCCAGCCAGCATGCCGCAGCCTGACACCTTCCGGCCCGAGGCCGGCATGCCGCTGATCAGCGTGCAGAATGTGCAGAAATCCTATGGCGCGTTCCGGGTGCTGCATAATGTGTCGCTGAGCGTGGCGCGGGGCGAGAAGATCGTGGTCCTCGGGCCGTCCGGCTCGGGGAAGTCCACGCTGATCCGCTGTTTCAACCGGATCGAGCCGCATGATGCCGGCACGATCGTGATCGACGGCACCACGATCGACGCCGCGATCGAACTGACCCGGCTGCGCTGCATGGTCGGGCTGGTGTTCCAGAACTACAATCTGTTTCCGCATCTGACGGTGCTGGAAAACTGCACCCTGTCGCCGCGCGTGGTGAAGAAGCTGGGCCGCGCCGAGGCCGAATCCCTGGCGATGAATTTCCTGCACAAGGTGAACATCGCGGACCAGGCGGGCAAATATCCGATCCAGCTTTCCGGCGGCCAGCAGCAGCGCGCGGCCATCGCCCGCGCCCTGTGCATGCAGCCCTCGGTGATGCTGTTCGACGAACCCACCGCCGCCCTGGACCCCGAGGCGGTGTCGGGCGTCGTCGACATCATCGACAGCCTGGCCGCCGACGGCATCACCACCATCGCCGTCACCCACGACATGGGCTTCGCTCGCCGCATCGCCGACCGGATCCTGTTCATGGACCAGGGCCGCGTACTCGAGGACGCCCCGCCGGAAGCCTTCTTCACCACGCCCCAGACCGAGCGCGCCCGCGCGTTCCTGAGCCAGATGCTGCGCTATTGATGGTGCATGCGGTGTGGGGGGATGACGGTTGCATGGGCTTTGGGTTTCGCCCTCATTTCAGACATTGAACGCAGTCCGTAATTAAGGAAACAGACATGAGCGAGGCCATGCTCAGCATTAAGTAACTCGTGGATTGGCGATGCCAAACTTTAAGGATAGGATGTCGAAGCAGTAATTATTGAAAGGTATTTTTTTAGATGGTTAGCCGTGGAACCTTATCACATTCTGATAGTAAGATTCTTCACAGTAGATCTGCGGGTCGTTGCAATATTTGTAGGCTAGATGCGACTGAAGTTCGACGGAAATTTGGTGAAAATGCCCATATAAAGCCAAGAGAAATCAGAGGTCCCAGAGGAACTGATAATCGCACGTTAGAGGTCTCCAGCATTGAAAACCATATTCTTCTGTGCTCAAATCATCATACTGAAGTGGATACCAACCCACAGAACTACCCTGTTGAAGCCCTACTCAATTTGAAGAGAAACCACGAGAATTGGGTGGCAGCCTCACTTAATCAGGAGCCGTGGCGTCCACTTTTGGTGGATTTTCTTAAAAACTACGTGGAATATTCTGGATTTCGCACACACGGGAATCTCTTCTCTCGTAGCCCAAGAATTTTTGAATTTTCAATTAATAAAATCCCAGTGATTTTCCAAGAAGCGCTCGCTGGTTACGGGAATATATTCCCGACCCGAGACGAGGATCTGAATCAAAGATTTAGATTTGTTTTGCAGTATTTCGAAGAACTCCTATCTTTAATAAATGGAGGAGAAAATACAAATAGAAAATATATCCATAATTATTATTTTATACCAACATCATGTTTGATAGTGATGAATGAAAACGAAATGAATGCTGAATATGCAGATAATTTAAAAGAAAGAGTATCATTTGTCGTCAATAATTGCTCTACGGCCTGTTTTGATCTAGAGGGGTATATAAGATATCGTTATCCTGAAGTTTTATAGAGTAATTTTTTATAATTTTTATTTCTATTTGAAATCAATGTTTCATTTTATTCGTGCATCTCTACTAGCACGAAGCGAACATTATCTTTCCCGCCTGAGCTGTTTTGTCTCGTTAATACTTCGCGCAGACAGAGGCCGAAGTGAGCCGATAATCCAACATCTGGCCATCAGGCGGGATCAAGAGCTACGATACTGCCTTCCTTGAACTCGTTATAGAGCACGGCGTTTAGCGGCGAGGAAGCTCTTGTGCAGAGATCTGAAAATTCGTCCACTGCTTCTATGGTCCAAGGAACACCATTCCGAAATAACCTCTGGTCTCCATTTGGCAGTGAACCAGGTTTTCTATGGAGTAGCCCGTTACGATCTAGAACTATTTTTTTAGACTCAACCGCAAATGGTTCTATTTTTGAACAAATATTAGAATTTGTTACACGAGAAAATAACTTTATTAGGTCTGATGCAATTCGCCCGGCTGTCTTTTTCTCAGTATCTATAGTGCCTATGTAGCCCAACTCTAACCGCTGACAACACCAAACGGCATCCCACTCCAACCGTGCATAGGCAATGGCGGCTAATCCTATTGCCTGAAAGTAGGTTGGGTCTTGGGGAATTCGAAGTCTATCTCGGGCATTAAATTCAAATCCTCATACAATCTTCCTTAAGTCTACAAAACGTACCCTATAAGGACAATTTTAAATTTCGAAACCCGTCTGTCCACTTCCCCCGCACAGGCGACAGTCACCGCGATCCCGCTCGCTTGGCCTTCTCGTAGCGCGCCAGCAGCCGGCTGCGCTTCAGTGGTGACAGTCGCTGGGTCCAGAAAAGTCCGTTCAACTGGTCGACCTCGTGCTGGTGGCAGACCGCGCGGAGGCCGTCGGCTTCTTCGATCTGCCGGTTGCCTGCCAGGTCGTGATACCGCACGCGGATTCGTGCCGCGCGTTCGATGGTTTCCACGACGCCCGGCATGGAGATGCTGCCTTCCTCATGCCGGATGGTCTCGTCCGACGACCAGACGATCTCGGGATTGACATAGATATGCGGGCCGGATCCGTCCGGCAGGTCCAGCACCACCACGCGCTGAAGCACGCCGATATGCGGCGCGGTTATTCCGATCCCGGGTGCGGCGCGCATCGTATCGCGCAGATCGTCCGCCAGCGCGCGCAGTGCGGCGTCGAACGACGTGACGGGCTGGGCCGTCTGGCGCAGGCGCTGGTCGGGGACCATGACGATCGGGCGCACGGTCACCGGCCCGGCCCCTCACCCATGTCCGGACCCGCCATCGCGGCCGCATTGTCGCGGCGGGCGTGCTTGAGCCCTTGGGGCAGCGAGACGTTCATCGTGCTCATAATGGCACGATAGGGCCTGTTGGCAAAAGCGGCAGGAGTTTCTTCGTCCCTGCGCCCGCCGTTCAGCCGCCCGTTCAGCCGCCCAGGATGTAGAACAGCGCCGCCGCGATCGTGATCGTGACCGGCAGGGTGAACAGCCAGGCCAGGGCGATCTTGACCAGCATGCCGCGATTGATGCCCGAGCCCGACCCCAGCATCGTGCCGGCGATGCCGGCGGTGATGATGTGGGTGGTGCTGACCGGCAGCCCGGTATAGCCCGCGGTGGCGATCAGGCCGGCGCCGACCAGTTCGGCCGATGCCCCCTGGGCGGGCGTCAGGTGGGTGTTGCCGATCTTCTCGCCCAGGGTATGCACGATGCGGCGATAGCCCACCATGGTGCCGATCCCCAGGCACAGCGCGCTGAGCAGGCGCACCCACCAGGGCGCGTATTCCACCGTCGGCCGCATCCTGGCGCTGATGCCCTTGGCGGTGGCCCGCTCCTTGGCCGTCGCCTGCGGGTTGGCGGCAACCGCCTTCAGCCCGGCCACGACCTCGTACAGATCGGCGCGCAGGTGCGGCGGCGCGACATGGGCGGCATCGGTCTGCATCAGCCGCGCGGCCGACGCGATCGCCTGGTCCCGCAGTCCGTCATGGTCGTATTTGTCCAGCAGCGGCGCCGCCGCGACGGCGTGCTGGGCGATGTGCCCGAGCTGCGGCAGCGCGCCCGGATTCAGCGCGAAGGTCGTGGGCAGCAGACCGATGATCGTCAGCATGATCAGGCCGATGCTCTTCTGCCCGTCATTGCTGCCATGCGAGAAGCTGACGCCCGTGCAGGTCAGGATCAGCAGGCCGCGCACCCAGCCCCGCGGCGGCGCGCCGCCCTGTGGCGGTTCGTACAGTGCCTTGTCGCGCACCAGGTGCTTCAGGATGAAATACAGCAGCCCCGCGCCGATCAGCCCGAGGAGCGGGGAAATCGCCAGTGCGCGCAGGATCTTCCAGATCTGCGACCAATCGACGCTGTTGCCCAGCGCGCGCGTATGCAGCAGCGCATCGCCCACCGCGATGCCGATCAGCGCGCCGATCACGCAATGCGAGCTGGAGTTGGGAATGCCGAACCACCAGGTGAACAGGTTCCAGAACAGGGCCGTGCCGAACAGCGCGATCAGCATCGGTACCGCCGGGTCGCCGTTGGGCGGCGACAGCACGTCGGCCGGCAGCAATTCCACCAGGCCATAGGCCACGGAGATGCCGCCCAGCACGACACCGACGAAATTCATCAGCCCCGACCAGATCACCGCCGTACGGGGCTTGAGCGAATTGGTGTAGATGACCGTCGCCACGGCATTGGCCGTGTCGTGGAATCCGTTGACGAATTCGAACACGCAGACCAGCAGGAAACAGACGATCAGCGCCAGAATGGAAAAAGTCGAAAAGGGCTCAAAATGAAGCATGGCACCGCGACCAATTGAGATGACGTGACCTGACTATAGAAATATTGGGGATTTTTCACGAACGATCGGTCCGTTCATGAAATCTTCACGAATCTTGCGCCCGGCGGCGCATCGACGCATGCAATGGCATCGATGCGAATTCGAAAAAAAAGGCGTCCCCGGAGCACCGGGGACGCCGCGCCATGCCGGACGGCACGCAACCTGCGTCTTATTGGAAAGGCAGATAGCGCATCGAGAGGAACACCATGTTGTCGTCGGTGTGCGGCACGCCGCCCGTGCCGCGGAAGCCCGCGACATTGGTGTAGGAATACTGGGCGCCGAACGACAGGGTTCCGTAATCGCCCTGCAGGTAGCGCCACCACATGCCGACCGTGCCCTGGATCACGCGCTGGATGTTCGCCGAGCACGCGGTCGAGCCCTCGGTGTCGCACCCGGTGGTCACGAAGTTCGGGTTGCCGTAGCCGTAAGCCTTGCTGCCGACATTGAAGTAGCGGCCGCTGAGGATGTCTTCCATGCCGCCATAGGCGTACAGGTCGACCGACTTCGCCGGATGGCCGATCAGGCCGGCCAGAACCTGGGCTTCGGGCAGGGCGACCGGCGTGCCGAAGCGGTTGGTGGTCGCGTCCGCCAGGTTGGTGGTGCCGTAACGGCCGATGCCGTTGCCGACCAGGCCCGACGCCTGGAAGTCGAGCTTGTGCTTGATCAGCGGGACCAGCATCGCGCCGCCGCCGCCGCCGGCCACCACGACATGGCTGTTGCCATGGCCCAGATAGCTGACGCGGTCATGCAGGAAGCGCATCATGCCCAGGGCTTCGAAATGGCCGAAGCTGGGATCGGCCGTGCCCTTGACGATGATGTCGGGCGCCACGTCATCGGAATAGGTGGTGCTGGGATTGTCGACCTGCCCGCCGGGATTGTTGATCGTGACCGACGTCGCGCCCGGCGGGATATAGGTGGTGCCGCCCCAGACCGATTGCGGGTTTTCCAGGGCCAGGCCGATATGGTACTCGCCGTGGTTGAAGCCCTTGACGGCACGGATGCCGGTATTGCGCGTCCAGGTGAAGCCCGGAATATATTGCGCGTCGATTACCAGCGGGATGTTCTCGTCACGCAGGCCCATGCCGTGCTTGAACATCGTCGCCATCGACCACATCTGGCCGCCCGCGACATACCAGTCATCCGGCTTGTCCTGCAGTTCGGCATACATCAGGCGCGACCGCAGCACGTAGGAATTGGACTGGCGCGAGTTCGAGGATGAGCCGGCGCCCTGGAAATCCAGCTCGGTATAGCCCGACACGTTCAGGCGGCTGTTCAGGTCGCCCTGCACCAGCGCCGCGAAGCGGCTCTGCCGTTCGGACTGATGGTACTCGTTCATGTGGGCGTTCGGTGAATTCTTCCAGGGAATCGCGCCGAAGTTCGAACTGATGTCCGCCGTCTCGTTACGGGTGCGGAAGATGCCCGCCATTTCGACGAAGCCGCCCAGGGTGATCGTCACGCCGCCAATCGCGAACTGCCCCTTATGGAACGGCGCGGCGGCCGACTTGCGGCCCACCGGCATGCCGGTGATCTGGCCATAGGGCGTGCTGTAGACCGGGGTAGCCAGCGCCGACGGCGTGGCCAGGCCCTGCGCGCCGTTGGCATAGGCGCGGCGCATGGCGTACGGGTTGCTCTCGGCTTCCACACGGGCCTGCTGGGCGGCGGCGCGCGCTTCCTGCACCTCGCGGTCGCGGCGGGCCTGCTGGACCTTCAATTCCTTCAACTGGACCTGAAGCAGGCGGATCTGCTTCTCCATGGTCTCAATCGACGTCTCGGCATGCGCGGACTTGCCGGGAAGGCATTGCGTCCAGACCAGCGCGCTGGTCAGAAAGAGAATGCTCTTCTTGCGTGTAAAGACGGGCACCGTTTTTTTCCCATAAGAGGTGAATGGCCCCAGGTAGAAAATTGCCTCGTGTTAATCCAAAGAAGGTTCTAGGACAGATATGTTAAATTTTTATGACAAAAGTATAAATTTGGCGCATCGATCGATATAAATCACGATATTATTATAATAACTCGTATAAAGGTAAATTAACAACAGCATAAATTGTTTATGTCAGACTATGTCAGGAGATGCAGATATTTTTATTCTTATAATATTTGTTCATTTCGCGTTTTTCATGATATGAATACGTAAAATATTGACAAAAATACATGTTGGCTGGCGAAAATAAACCGTGAAGCCGCATGTGCCCCTCGATTTTGTGTCTTTCATGCTACAGTTCCGTTTCGATACCGCTGGTCCCGCAACGCCGCGTCAAAATCGGCCGTTTTCGCGAAGGACGGGATTTTTTCTGGATTTTCGGTCATATCGACCGTGCGATGATCGATTCCGCGACTTCGTCGCCATGCCGTATAGAGATGAATATTTCTGAAGAATATTGGGCCGGACGCAAAAAAAACGGGCGGGGACCAGGGCCCCCGCCCGCGTATCGTCAGTTCGGCCGTGCCGCCTACCAGGCGGCGCGCACCGACGCCTTCACCGAAGCCGGCAGGACGACATAGTCCAGGCCGCGCGCGATACCGTCGCCATTGTCGAACGCCCAGCCGAAGAATTTGCGCACCGCGGCGCCCTGCGCCGGGTCCTTCGCCTGCTTCGGCACCAGCACATAGGTCGCCGAGACGATCGGCCACGCGCCCTTGCCGGCGGTGTCCAGCATGTCGACGGCGAAGTTCTTGGCGCCGGCCCAGTCGGCGGCTGCGGCGGCGCGGGCGAAGCTGTCCAGGTTGGCGGTGACGAAATCGCCCGCCTTGTCCTTGAGCTGCACCGTCGTCATGTGGTTGCGGCTGGCATAGGCGAATTCGACATAGCCAATGCCGCCCTCGGTGTTGCGGACCGACGCCGCGACGCCGTCATTGCCGCGGGCGCCGACACCGCCCGGCCAGGCGATCGAACTGCCGGCGCCCGGGCCGTCATGCCACGCCTGCGACGAGCGGGCCAGGTAGGAGGTGAACACGAAGGTCGTGCCCGAGCCGTCGGCGCGATGCACGCTGGCGATCGGCAGGTCCGGCAGCTTCAGGCCCGGGTTCAGGGCCGCGATCTTCGGGTCGTTCCAGTCGGAAATGTCACCCGAATAGATGCCGGCCAGCACCTCGCCCGTCAGGCGCAGCGTGTCCGCCTTGACGCCCGGGACGTTCACGACCGGCACGATGCCGCCCATGACGGTCGGGAACTGGAACAGATTGCCCTTCGCCAGCTTGGCCGGGTCCATCGGCGCGTCCGACGCGCCGAAATCGACCGTGCCGGCCAGGATCTGGTTCTGGCCCGCGCTGGAGCCCACGCTCTGGTAATTGACGGTAACGCCGCTGGCGTCACGGCCGGCCGCGCCCCAGGCCTCATAGATCGGGGCCGCGAAGCTGGATCCGGCGCCGGTGATGTCCGCGGCATGCGCGGCGGAAACGACGACGGAGCCGCTTGCAAGCAAGGCGGCGGCAAACAAAATGGCAGGACGGCGCATCGGGTTCCGTATCCCTGAACGAGCGTGAAAAACGTCCCGGCGGACACCGGCGGCGTCCCCGGG
Source organism: Nguyenibacter vanlangensis (assembly GCF_013376155.1). Taxonomy (GTDB): domain Bacteria; phylum Pseudomonadota; class Alphaproteobacteria; order Acetobacterales; family Acetobacteraceae; genus Gluconacetobacter; species Gluconacetobacter vanlangensis. Next base: position 356 of record NZ_JABXXP010000063.1, on the reverse strand, counting down.
CGCCCCCGTCCTAGCCCGGATCGGCGGGCTGAGGGGGTGATGTGTCTGTGACAGTTTCATGACGTTTCGATGACATCGTATCACCCAAAGGAAACCAGACTGTAAAGGCGGTCCCCTGCCCGACCACGCTTTCGATCGTCAGGCGGCCGTCATGGCGGTCGATGATATGCTTGACGATGGCCAGGCCCAGCCCGGTACCGGTGCGCCGGGCCGCCGTGCCCTCGACGCGATAGAATCGCTCGGTCAGGCGCGGAATATGCCGCGCCTCGATTCCCGGTCCGTTATCGGTCACGGTAAAGGCGATGCCGGTCCGCGCGCCCCCGGTGGCCGGCGGCCTGGCCGCGCCGGCCGAGATC
>NZ_JABXXP010000062.1 GCF_013376155.1 Nguyenibacter vanlangensis | reverse complement strand
GGCCGATGTTCCGGCGCTGCGCAGTGCGCTGATCGGCGCGCTGCGCCAGGCGTGCGGGGCGCTGGAGCTGTCCTCGGTCCATGCGACGTTCTGCACGGCGGAGGAGCATGAGGCATTCGGCCGGGCCGGCTGGCTGCTGCGCCAGGGCATGCAGTTTCATTGGGACAATCGCGGCTATCGCGATTTCGACGATTTCCTGGCCGCGCTGTCGTCGCGCAAGCGCAAGGTGCTGAAGCGCGAGCGGCGCGACGCCAATGCGTGCGGCCTGACCTTTCGCACGCTGCGCGGCGGGGCGATCACGCCCGAGATCTGGGCCCATTTCTATCGGTTTTATACCTCGACCGTCGATCGCAAATGGGGCAGCGCCTATCTGACGCCGGAATTCTTTCCGCTGCTGTCCGAGCGGCTGGGCGAGCGGGTGGTGCTGATGCTGGCCGAACGCGACGGCGCGCCGGTGGCCGGGGCGCTGAACCTGATGGGCGCGGACGCGCTGTATGGCCGCAACTGGGGGTGCGACGGCGATTACCCGTTCCTGCATTTCGAGCTGTGCTATTACCGCGCGATCGAGTTCGCGATCGCGCACGGGCTGGCGCGGGTCGAGGCCGGGGCGCAGGGCGAGCACAAGATCCAGCGGGGCTATCGCCCCTGCCCGACCTATTCCGCGCACTGGATCGAGCATCCGGGCCTGCGGGCGGCGGTCGGGGATGTCCTGGCCCGCGAGCGCGCGCATGTTCTGGCCGAGATGGCCGAGCTGGATGCGCTGTCGCCGTACCGGGCGGTGGACGATGCGTGATGGGCGGCGCCTGATATCCAGCCGCTTGAAGGCGAGGGCGCTGCCCTCGACCCGCAAGGGGTCGCGGACCCCTTGACCCCGATTCGTCGATACCCGATTCGTCGATAATGAATGGTTGCCAAAGGCGCCGCCTTTGGCGGGGCGCGGGGCGGCGCCCCGAAGGTGCGATCGGGGTCCAATGGCAGACGAAGGCTTGATGACGCTCGCGCTTGCCGCGGATGCCGATATGGGCGGGGACCGTTCGTCTCGGCGGCGGCATCGCGCCGTGCTTGCCCTGTGCGCGCTCAATTTCTTCATGGCGGACGTGCAGGCGGGGATCGGCCCTTTTCTTGGCGTGTTCCTCCAGCGCCATGGGTGGCAGACCGGCCCCATCGGGTCCGTCATGACCGCCGGGGGGATCGCCGGCATGCTGGCGGCGATCCCGGCCGGAGCGTTCATCGACCACACCCGGCGAAAGCGTCTGGTCGTGATCGTCACGGGCCTGTGCACCGTCCTGGCTTCATTCCTGTTGCTGTTGTCGCAGTCCGCGATCGTCGTGACGCTGAGCCAGCTTGCGACGGCCGTTGCGGGCGCCGCGATCGGACCGGCGATGGCCGGCATGACGCTCGGGATCGTGCGTCAAAAGGGTTTCAACGCCCAGATGGGACGCAACCAGGCCTGGAACCATGCCGGGAACATGGCCGGCGCGGGCCTGTCCGGCTGGTTCGGCTGGCGCTTCGGACTTCCGGCGATCTTTTTTCTCTCTGCTGCTTTCGGCGTGCTTGCCATTGCCTCGGTGCTGGCCGTCCCGGAGACATCCATCGATCATCGGGCGGCGCGCGGACTGGAGGACGGCACGGACCATGATTCCGGAACTCGGGCCGAGGGCCTGAGATCGTTTCTCCACCACAAGCCCCTGCTGGTCCTGGCGGTGTGCCTGTGCTGCTTTCACCTCGGCAATGCCGCGATGCTGCCGCTCTATGGCATGGCGGTGGTCAGCGCGGGCAAGGGCGATCCCGCCATGTTCACGGCGACGACCGTCGTCGTGGCCCAGGCCGTGATGATTGTCGTCAGCCTGCTGGCCATGCGTCTCGCCGCGCGGCGCGGTTACTGGATCGTGCTGCTCGTCTCCTTTGCGGCGCTTCCGCTGCGCGGCGTGCTTGCGGGCAGCTTTATCCAGCATTGGGGCGTATGGCCGGTGCAGATGCTCGACGGGATCGGCGCGGGGCTGCAAAGCGTCGCCGTTCCTGGTCTGGTCGCGCGTCTGCTCCGCGGAACCGGACGCGTCAATGTCGGTCTCGGCATGGTCATGACCGCCCAGGGGGTCGGCGCCGGCCTGTCGCCCGCCCTGGGCGGTTGGCTTGCGGAGGCTTTGGGATATTCGTCCGCGTTCTACACGCTCGGGTGCATTGCCGTTCCGTCACTTCTGCTCTGGATCGGGTTCGGCGCGACCGTGCGCGCGGCGAGCAGGAATGCTGCATGACGACCACGATCCGGCCGCGCGCCCGCTCCTGATCGGGGGATGGTGCGTGTTCAGCCTTTCGCCCACTGGGCGGCGGCGTCCCTGGCGAAGGAGGCGTATGCGCGCGGCGCGCCGCCGAGCAATCGGGTGAGGCGCGCGACGTCGTCCGGGGTCGCCGCCGCGCCGTCGGCCTGGTAGCGGGCGAACATCAGGCGCAGGTCGAGCGCATGCCAGGCGGGCAGCATGGTTCGGAGGCGCTGTTCCATCATGCCGAGATCGTCGCCGCCGTAGCGGATGGGACGGCCGAGCGCCTTGCGCCAGATCGCGGCGATCTCCTCGCCGGTCAGGCTGTCCGGACCGACCAGTTCATAGGCCTCGCGGCCGAGCGGCGCGGCGGCGTGTTCCCGGCGCGCGAGTTCGATCGCCGCGGCCTCGCCGATGTCGCGGATATCGACCATCGAGATGCCCTTCGCGCCGATCGGCGCGCCATAGGCGCCGAATGTCAGCAGCGGGTCCTTCTGGCGAAAATCGTTCTGGATGAAATAGGCCGGGCGCAGGATCGTGGCGGGAAGGTCGAGCGCGTCGATCATCCGCTCGACCGTGTATTTGCCGGCGAAATGCGGCACGTCGGCATAGGCCGCGCCCTTGAACACCGACAGATAGACGATGCCCTTGACGCCGGACTCCCGGGCCACTGTCAGCGCCAGCATGGCCTGGGTCAGTTCGTCGGCGACGTTCGGAACCAGCAGGAACAGCGTGCTGATGCCCTGGAGCGCCGCGCGCAGCGACTCCACGTCGCCGGGATCGCCGCGGACCGGGATCACGCCGGCGGGCAAGCGCGCCGTTTCGGGCGAACGGGTCATGGCGCGGACATCGACATTGCGGCCCTGCAGGTGGGCCAAGACCTGGGACCCGATGGTCCCTGTGCTGCCGGTTACCAAGATAGCCATTTTGAAAGCTCCTCGAGAGGTTGCGAGCGGTTGTGCGTCTCGAGGAAACAGATATTCGTTCCATTACCGGAGGCGAGATGGCATTTTTGAGATTGCCTGTCTCATTATCGGAACAGCGTGATGAATCTCGACGCCTTGTCCGCCTTCAACCTGGTCGCTGCCCATGGCGGGTTCGGGCGCGCCAGCCGCGTGACCGGCCGGCCGAAGGCGACGCTGTCGCGCCGGGTCGCCGAACTGGAACAGAGCCTGGGTGTCAGGCTGATCGAGCGCGGTGCCCACAGCCTGCGCCTGACCGACGAGGGGCGTGCGCTCCATGCGCGCACGGAAGGGCCGCTGTCGGAGATCGCGGAAGCCGGCGAGGCCGTCATCCTGGGGGCATCGACGCCGCGGGGCAGGTTGCGGGTCAGCGCGCCGGTGGTGTTCGCCCATGTCGCCCTTCCCCGGATCGGCGCCCGTTTTGCGCGTGCCTATCCCGAGGTCCAGCTTGAGATCGTCGCCGAGGACCGCAAGGTCGATCCGGTCGAAGATGGCTATGACCTGGTGATCCGGGTCGATCCCGCGCCGGACGAGCGCCTTGTCGGTCGTCGGTTCCTGAATGACGAACGCCTGATCGTGGCGCCGACCGACATGGCGCGGCCCGCCCCGACGGACGATGGCGGGGTGTGTGCCGTGAAGGCCGTCCTGCTGGGCACGGCGGCGCCCGATATCGTTTGGCGCATGCGCGCCGGAACGGAAACGGAGATCGTCCTGGGGCCGGAGCCGGTCATGCGGCTCTCGTCGCTGCTGATGGTGCGCGATGCCGTGCTGGCGGGCGCAGGTGCGGCGGTGCTGCCGAGGCTTCTGGTCGCGGACGATATCGCTTCGGGCCGGCTTGCCTGTTGGGGGACGCATGCCGGCCCGTCGGTCGAGATCTGGGCGCTTCAGAGCGCGCGCCGCCTTGTCGGCGCCAAGGTCCGTGCTTTTCTTGACGCGGTCGAAAGGGCGTTTCCGGAGAGGATCTTCGTTCCGCCGGCTTGAACTCTGGCGTCCCGGGCGGTTTGGGCGCACCAATGTCGTTTCCGAACTGCGCAAGGTGAGCGACGGCGTGGCTGATGCCGATGTCGTTGCCTGGCTGTCCAATATAGATGCCACGATGCTCTGTCTTTCGGCCGTGACCATCGTGGAGATCGCGTTCGGCGTTCTACGGATTGAACGGCGCGCCCCCGATCAAGGGGCCAGGCTCTGCCGCTGGATGGATCAGCGCATTCTGCCTGAATTCGCAGATCGAATCCTGCCGGTCGGTACGGCCCTGGCGCTGCGCTGCACGCCTCGTCCTATGCCCGGCTCGGGCCCCGAACGTGCTGCGTTCATCGCTGCCACAGCCTTGGCCCATGGTATGACGATCGTGACACGAAACGTCGCCGGTTTCATTCCTATCTCCATATTATCCTCCCGATGGACGTACATTGTGCCAATTGGCGCGAGCGAACGCCCTGAGCCGTTTTCACCGCATTGGATAGACATGTTAGGTGAGTGCTTACTGCATCTTTCATTATCGCAAGGAAAGACTGTAACAGAGCACAACTTTGATGCTTGCCAGTCCGATGAGCGCCGTGCAATGTAACATAGCCAACTCTCGCTGGAAGACGCAAATGATTACGATTCCGGAATTATAGATGACGATCTCCATCATCGTATTATTCATAATTTATGTTTTATCCCCAGCAATTTTACTTTCATTGGTATCCAGATATGGACCATATCCTATCGTTGGGGCAAGACAGTGGGATTTATTCTCATATCACCACATTATTGGATTTGATTTATGGTTGTTTTTTGTCATAGGCCTACCCACAACAATATTTTCCTCAGTCTCTGCATTTATAAAGAATAGATACATATCATTTTTCGTCTGCTTTTTAGGTCCATTTTTGCAGTTTTTGTGGTTATTTTATCAGATACGGCACGGCCAAGGACCTGAAAGTGACATACCAGAGGGCAGTCCTTTCAAAAGCCGACTTGGGGCTTCATTGGTTTACAATTTGCCGATATGCCTATTCTCATGCCTTTGGTGTTTTTCGCTTAGGACATATATTTTCAGGAACCACACAAGAAATCGTCTTTCTCCCAAAAAATCGGTGCATTGAATGCCCTTTTGGAAATTCGATATGACGGGTTTTCAAGAGGTGCGGGGCGTGATTCAAGCTACGAATGTGGACGTCAGAGCCGCGAGGCCGGATAGCTGGGATCACGCGCAAGACGAAACGCTATCCGTCTGACCTGACCGATGAGGAATGGGAGATCATCCGGCGGTCAGGCACGGCAAAAGGGTTCGAAGTTCTCGCGTGTCGATGGGGGGTTGAACGGACATTTGGCTGGATGATCCGTTGGCGTCGCCTTGTAAAGGGCTACGAACAGCGGATCGACGTCGCAGAAGCCATGATCCACATCACCTTGGGTAGCATTTCCAAAAAGGGCTCTAAGACGGAGAAGCATCATGTTTGATTATGAAAACAACTTCGACGAATTTATGATGAGACTGAATACACAGAACGCCATCGGCATCTGGTGGGCATTGGGATTATCCGATGACGACACAAAATCGATGACTATTCGAGAAAAATTTGCAAAATTCAAAAAATTCTTTGAATACGCTATTTTTCATAATAGAATCATTGAGTACGATCTGAAGAACCAGCGGGCAATTTTCTCTGGCGATGAGCCGGACGTTGTCTTCGACCGGATTTTCGTGGACTTTCCCCTGAATAAATTGCCGGATCATGGCGGGGACCGCGAGCGAGCATTTTTGGAATATATGTACACGAAGTTCGACGGATGGGCGGTTCTGAATGAGGGAACGACCCTTTGTATCCCCGATTAGCCCCCCTACGGGTCTGGCGTCGGAATTGTGATTGGGGGTCATAGACCATGAATGTGAACCACAGGCGCCGATTTCAACAGTAGAAACTGCCGGGAGAATTGGATTACAAAACTACCAAGCAAGCTATCAAATTGAATACGAGAGATAAAATTCGAATTTTAAAAAAGGAATGAACATAATGTCTGAAAAATTTTTAAACGAATTAGAATATGCAAGCGGATCTGACGCGCATTCAATTTGGAAAGACCTAAATCCAGGCATCACAACACACGTGAACAGCATGGATTCCATGGCAGAACTCATTGATTTTTTTGAATTTGCCATATCAAAAAATGTTATTATTGAATACGATATTGAACGCAACATTCCTATTTTTTCTGGCGACGAACCAAAAACAGTAGCGCAACGCACGTTTAGTGACTTTACCGCAAAAGTTCCCAATATTCCAGCCCAAGATCCATTGAGCAACGATGATTTTGTTGCTTATCTCATGTTCAAGAGAGGATGGGCTGTGTTACTTCATGGGACAAGGCTTATTTTCCCAGAGGAATAACAATACGATTTTTCCTGAACGGCACAGGATTTTCCGGAGGATTCGATTTGCGATAACTCAACTCAAAAAGCGGATTAATGCAGATTCTTGGCCAATTTCACGGAACTCTGCAGATGCAAGCGAATAAAATTTGAATTCCAATTGGACAAATCGATATGTCAGGCAAATTTTCCGAGGCATTAGAATATATAAATGGCGGAAATGCCTACTCAATTTGGAGAGATCTAAACCTTGAAGCAACGAAAAACATAGAAACTGAATGTGCCAAAAAAAATCTTATAGAATTTTTCGAATTTGCCATATCGAAAAATGTTATTATTGAATACGATGCCGTAGAAAATGTGCCAATTTTTTCGGGGGATCCACCGAAAATCGTAGCAGAACGAATATTCGGTGACATTCGTCTCAAAAATCCTAACCTGCCAGCTATGAACCCCATCAACAATGATGATTTTCTTGCATACCTTATGTTCAAGAGAGGATGGGCAGTATTGATTCGTGGAACGCGTCTCATGTTTCCGGAATGAAATTCCCGATAACGACACGGACGAATGGTTGAAAGAACTCTCGGCGAAGACGGATGCGCTGGCGCGGCCGAGTTCGATTGTGGATTTCGAATTATTCCAGCCATCTCTGATACAGGCCAGGCGGCGCCCTGGCGGGAGCATGGGCCGCGACCGCCCTATGACTTCGCTTTGATGTTCAAGGCCGTGATTCTGACGGCGGGTCACTTGCGGTTGGACGAGTGGACAGGGTTCCTGATCGGATCGACTGTCGTTCATGCACGTCCTGATCATTGGCCTTTCAGATTGACCATCGTTCTTCCTGATAGACCGTCAAATGGGATAAAGAGTTAAAACTCGAAGTTTAAAATAGAGAATTGTGATGTCTGAAAAATTCTTAAGCGTTATCGAATACATAAACGGTGCTAACGCCTATGTAATCTGGTCTGACCTAAATCCCGGAGTGACAAAAAACGTCAACAGCGCAGCATCCGTAAAGGAGCTTTTGGATTTTTTTGAATTTTCCATATCAAATAATATAATTATCGAATTTGACACGGAAAGGAACACTCCCGTCTTTTCCTGCGACTCCCCAAAAGTAGTGGCCCAACGGATATTTAGAGATTTTTCTTCCAAGGTACCCCATATGCCAGAATTTGATCCACCAAGCGACGATGACTTTGTCGGATATCTCATGTTTAAAAGAGGATGCGCGGTGTTGGTTCATGGAACACGGCTTATGCTTCCCGATTAAATTCAAAAATAATAATACATAGCACGGATTCAGGCATTAATGAGGCGGCATCGGCCCAGATCAGGCCGGCGCGGCCAGGGCCTTGCGCAGGTTGGTGTCCAGTGCGGCCAGGAAGTCCTGGGTGGTCAGCCATTTCGTATCGGGTCCGACCAGCAGGGCGAGGTCTTTGGTCATCTGTCCGGCCTCGACCGTTTCGATGCAGACGCGTTCCAGTGTTTCGGCGAAGCGCGTTACCTCGGGCGTGTTGTCGAAGCGGCCGCGATAGGCCAGGCCGCGCGTCCAGGCGAAGATCGAGGCGATCGGGTTGGTGCTGGTCGGCCGTCCCTTCTGGTGTTCGCGGTAATGGCGGGTGACGGTGCCGTGCGCGGCCTCGGCCTCGACCACGTCGCCGGCGGGGTTGAGCAGGACCGAGGTCATCAGCCCCAGGCTGCCGAAGCCCTGGGCCACGATGTCGCTTTCGACGTCGCCGTCGTAATTCTTGCAGGCCCAGACATACCCGCCGCTCCATTTCAGGACGGAGGCCACCATGTCGTCGATCAGCCGGTGTTCGTAGGTCAGGCCCAGCCGGTCGAAATCCGCCTTGAACTCGGTGTCGAACACCTGCTGGAACACGTCCTTGAACATGCCATCATAGGTTTTCAGGATCGTGTTCTTGGTCGACAGATAGACCGGCAGCCCGCGGTCCCGGCCGTAGGTCAGCGACGCGCGGGCGAAGCCTTCGACCGATGCCCTTGTATTATGCATGCCCAGCGCCACGCCGGGCCCCTGGAAATCATGCACCGCTATGTCGACCGGCGCGCCGCCGTCGGCGGGGCGATAGGTCAGGGTGACCGTGCCGGGGCCGGGGATCCGCGTCTCGGCCGCGCGATAGATGTCGCCATAAGCGTGGCGGCCGATCACGATGGGCTGCGTCCAGTGCGGCACCAGGCGGGGCACGTTGGAACAGACGATGGGTTCGCGGAAGATCGTGCCGTCCAGGATGTTGCGGATCGTGCCGTTGGGCGAGCGCCACATCTGCTTCAGCCCGAATTCGGCCATCCGGGCCTCGTCCGGCGTGATCGTCGCGCATTTGACGCCGACCCGGTATCGCCGGATCGCCTCGGCGGCCGCGACCGTCACCCCATCGTCGGTCGCGTCGCGGTTTTCGATCCCCAGATCGTAATATTTCAGCGTGATCTCCAGATAGGGCAGGATCAGCCTGTCCTTGATGAAACGCCAGATGATCCGCGTCATTTCGTCGCCGTCGAGTTCGACGACCGGTTCCTTGACCTTGATCTTGGCCATTTGGAGCACTCTCTTGCGTCTTCTTGTCGTTTGCATGCGCGGGGCGTGCGCGCCTGCCGGCCGCACGCCGAGGCAGTCTTAACGACGCGCATCGCCGCCGCCCGTCACAATCCGGTCATGACCGGCGATTCTGATCCAGATCATGGCAGAGGACGGCGTTGCCAGATGGAATGGGTTGGATGGAATGGTCCGGATGGAACGGACCAGATGGGATGGCCGGGACCGGCCTGCCGAACGGAGTGCCCGCGATGCATGCCATGCGCCTGAATGCCCCCCGGACCGCGCTGGAATGGGTGGACCTGCCCGACCGCCTGCCCGGCCCCGGCGAAATCCGGGTGACGGTCAGTGCCTGCGGCGTCTGCCGGACCGACCTGCATGTCGTCGACGGCGACCTGCCCTTCCCCGGCCATCCGCTGATCCCGGGGCATGAGATCGTCGGCCGGATCGACGCGCTGGGCGCGGGCGTGGAGGACCTGCGGCCAGGTCAGCGGGTCGGGGTTCCGTGGTTGGGCCATACCTGCGGCACCTGTCCCTATTGCCGCGCGGCGCGGGAAAATCTGTGCGATCGTCCGCTGTTCACCGGCTATACGCGCGACGGCGGCTATGCCACCGCGGCGATCGCCGATGCGCGCTATGCCTTTCCGCTGGGCGAGGAGGGCGACGACGTCGCGCTGGCGCCGCTGCTGTGCGCCGGGCTGATCGGCTG
>NZ_JABXXP010000061.1 GCF_013376155.1 Nguyenibacter vanlangensis | reverse complement strand
GGTCATCGACTACCCGATGCCGCGCGGCGCGATCGCCGGCTATTACCCCGAACTCAACCCGCTGCTGCCGCTCGATTATTTCGACGAGATCAGCGGCACCCCGGCGGCCAAGTCCATACCGGTCAAGGTGGTTCCCAGCGTTGCCTCGGCGGCGCCGATCCGAATCGCCGGATAGAAGGCGGGGAGGCGCCATGGATGAGGTCATCTTGAGGGGCAGCAGCGTGCCGGTCCTGGACCGGCATGTTCGACCTTGGCGGGATCTGCGGATATCGGTGATGGACCGGTGCAATTTCCGCTGCCCGTACTGCATGCCGGACTCGACATATCATGCGGGATTTCGCTTCCTGGCGCCGCGGGAGAGGCTGGATTTCGATGAAATCGTGCGGGTGGCGCGAGTCGCGGCGGAGATGGGGGTCACCAAGCTGCGGCTGACGGGGGGCGAACCCCTGCTGCGTCCCGGCCTGGCGGACCTGGTGGCGCGACTGGTGCGGATTCCCGGTATCGACGACGTCGCCCTCACCACCAACGGGGTGCTGCTGGCGCGCATGGTCCCGGCGTTGCACGCGGCAGGACTGCATCGCGTGACGGTCAGCCTCGACAGTCTCGACGAAGTCGTCTTTGCGCGCCTGAGCGGTGGGCGGGCAGAGCTGGCGGCCGTTCTGGAAGGGATCGAAACCGCGCGCGCCGCCGACTTTTCCGGCGGCGTCAAGATCAATGCTGTCATCCAACGCGGGGTCAACGACTCGGGCGTGCCGGCCCTGCTGGCGCGCTACCGTCACACGGGTGTGGTGGTGCGCTTCATCGAATATATGGATGTCGGGAACCGCAATGGCTGGGAGCGCGCACATGTCGTGAACTCACGTGAATTGCTGGAACGGATCGAGGCGATCTGGCCGCTTGAGCGGCTGTCGCCGCATTATCGCGGCGAGGTGGCGAGGCGTTACCGTTACCGGGATGGCGGGGGCGAGATCGGCTTCATCTCCTCGGTCACCGCCCCGTTCTGCGGGGACTGCTCGCGGGCCCGGTTGTCCTCCGATGGGCGGATCTATACGTGCCTTTTCGCGACAACGGGTACCGAGCTGCGGGCCCTTTTGCGCGATGCGCGCCATGCAGCGGATGACGGCCCGCTGCGCGAGGCACTGTCGCAGATTTGGCGGCAGCGCACGGACCGTTATAGCGAGGAGCGTGCGGAACGGCGCGCCGGTGCCGCCGCAAGTCCGGACACGCGACAGGGCGATAAGATTGAAATGCATTATATCGGGGGCTGAGGTGCAAGAGAATATGTCTGTCCTGGCGAACGATTGGCTTGGACGCGCGAAACGGCACGCCGCCGTGGACAGGGGTGTCCAAAGCAGGGATGACGCATGCCGCGCATAGAACTCGAATATTTCGCGCAGCTCCGTGACGAGGCGGGATGCCAGATAGAAACCCGCGAGACCTCCGCACGCACGGCCGCCGCGCTGTATGACGAATTGCGCGCGGTCCACGGGTTCGCTCTGGCACCGACACGCATGCGTGTGGCTGTGAACGCCGTATTCCGGCCATGGAACCAGGCTTTGCAGGATGGCGACCATGTCGTGTTCATTCCCCCGGTGACCGGCGGATGACCCGGTTCCTGCTGGCGGCAGCCCCTGTGGACATTACAGCGCTGCGCACGGAATTGTTGCAGCCTGAGGCCGGCGGCTTCTGCTGTTTCGAGGGATGGGTCCGGGAGACGAATGGCGGTCGGGCCGTATTCGGCCTGGATTACCAGGCGTTCGCGCCCCTGGCCGTCACCGAGGGGCAGGCGATTCTCGACGAGGCTCGCGCGGGCTTCGAGATCACCGATGCCGCGGCCATGCATCGCAGCGGTTCTCTGAGGGTCGGCGAAATCGCCGTCTGGATCGGCGTCTCCGCACCTCATCGCGACGCCGCGTTCCGAGGGTGTCGTTATATCATCGATGAAATCAAGCGGCGGGTCCCGATCTGGAAGCGCGAACATTACCTAAGCGGAATCGAAAAATGGGTCGCAGGCCACGATTTGGCATGACGGCAAGCAGCCTGGTATGCCACGGCCGTCCACGGGTGTTTGGGTAGGATGCGTACCATGGTGTCGCTGTTTCACGACGTGACCGTGACCTCCCTCGCACGGCCGGATCGTGCGTTCGGGTTCAAGGTCGCCGACGAGGTCCCCCTCAGGCTCACATTCAACGGGATGTACCCCTACGGAGTCATGATGGTGACACCTGACGATCTGGAGGATTTCGCGATCGGATTCTGCCTGACGGAACAGATCATTCCCACACCCAATGCCTGCCGATCGGTCGTGATCACCGGCGCGGCCGATGGGCTGGCGATGGATATTTCGATTGCGGGCGATGCGCTGGCACGGCTGATCCGCAGCCGCCCGCGCGCGCGCACAGGCCACACGAGCTGCGGGATCTGCGGTAGCGACGATATCCCGGCAGATGCGGCAGGATTGGCCGTGCTGCCGAAGGGGCCGATTGTTCCGGTCACCGCGATCCGCCATGCCCTGGACGATCTCGGAGCATGGCAGGTGCTGAACGCGCAGACCAGAATGGTGCATGCGGCGGCCTGGGCCGACTCTGCCGGGCGAATCATGATGATCCGAGAAGATGTCGGGCGGCATAATGCAGTGGATAAGCTGATTGGCGCACGTGCGCGCGAAGGCCGGACGGTCGAGGAAGGATTCTGTGTTCTCACCAGTCGCTATTCACTTGAAATGGCCCTCAAGACGTTGCGCGCCGGAATTTCAATGGTTGTCGCGGTTTCGGCGCCGACATATCGGGCGTTTCAACTTGCAAAGACGATGAACCAGACATTGATTGCCGTTGCACGCCGCGACGGGCAGATCCTGTTCTGCGGTGGGGAGCGCCTGGAGCGGTGAGCAAGCCGGGGCCCATCAGACGTCAGGTGGCGCAGCACGTATGCTCTTGGCGCTGAAGGTCGCCGCACCCGCGTCCGGGGGGCTGAAATGGCTGTACGCGCCGTCATGGTCCAATGTGGCCTTCGCGTTGCGCACGGCAGCAGCGGCTCTTCTGTCCCTGCTGATTGCGATGTGGCTGGAGCTCGACAGTCCTCAATGGGCGCCGCTGACGGTCTGGGTCGTCGCGACATCGACGCGGGGAGAGACGCTGTCCAAGGCGCGCTGGCGCCTTGTCGGCACCGCCACGGGCTGTGTCATCAGCATCTGCGCCATCGCGTGTTTTCCCCAGCAGCCCGGGCTGCTGATTCCCGCTCTGGCGCTTTGGGTTGGGTGCTGCAGCGCCGGCGCCACATTTTTCGACGGCTATCGCCGATATGCGTTCCTCGTGGCGAGCTTCACGGGTGCCATTATCGCATCCGGCGCCTTCTCGTCTCCCCTGTCCGTATTCGAGATCTCCATTTCGCGCGGGACCTATATCGTCCTTGGTATCCTGTGCGAGGCGGCGATGGCGACGATCACCAGCCGCAATCCGGAGGGAACCGTGCGGGGGCAGCTTGTTGCCCGCCTCGACGATATCACGTCCGACGTGGCGACGGTCATCGAGCGCGCCGGCAGCGCGCCGTTGTCCATACAGCAGGAAAGCGAGCTGCTGGCGGACGTAATGGCGATGAACGCCCGCGTCGAGTTCGAAGTGCTCGACCTCGGACCGGACAGCAGAAGGGCCGTGGATCATGCGCGTGGCGCACTGTCAGTGCTGCTGGTCATTCTTGCCAAGGCCCGGGTAGGCGTGGCACCTGGAGCGTTGAGGGACGAGCTGACGCGTGCGCGAGATCATATCGATGCCATCGCCCATCCGCGCCGGGGGGATCGATTCCGGTTCTCGGCCCATTCGCCGCGCCAGGCAATCGAGGCCGCCCGCGTGGGCGCCCGGACGGCGCTCGGCATTCTCGGCGCCGGTCTGCTCTGGGACGTCACGGCGTGGACCGAGGGCCCCAGTTTCATATCGTTTCTGAGCCTGATCGGCGGCCTCATGGCGACCCGCGAGGTGCCGGCGGTGGCCGCGCGTGACTTTCTGGTCGGCGCGCTCTGGAGTGTCGCGGTTGCGTCGCTGTTTGTCTTTATCGTCATGCCTGCGGTAACGGCGCCCGAATGTCTTGCTTATTGCTTGTTCTGGCCGATGGTCGTCGGTGGTCTTGCCGGCCGGGAAGCCCGGCTGTCCACGCATGCTATGGCATTCAATATGTTTCTTCCGGTCCTGATCGCTCCCAGAAATGGCGGCAGAGTGGACGAAATTGCCTTTATTAACGGCAGCATGGCGTTCCTCGCCGCGATCATTTACGAACGGTTTATACTTTCGACGGTTTTTCCCTTTGACGCTCTGGATCATCTGCAGCGCACGGATCGATGGGTCCGGAGGCAGCTGCGCCTGCTGCGCCGGACCACGACTCGGGTAACAGTTTCCCAATGGCTTCATGAAAATGCGGCAAGCATGGTGCGATCCGTACGCACTTGCCGTGGAGCGGGAGAGAACGTGCTGGAATATTATCTCGGGCGTCATCTGCAGGCGATGGCGCTCGGCGTGCGGGTCATCGAACTGCGCAACGAGGCGCGCCGGACAATTCCGAACTGAACCGCGCCGCGAACCTTGGAGCGAAGGTCGGGCGGCTTGCCACAAACCCGCGCAAGCCTGACCGGAAATGCGTTGAGTGATCTCGACCGGTTGTAATAACAACTCGGGAAGAGATTGACTCTGTTTTGGATTCCATTGGGAACTGAACTCTGATTCGATAGAGGTGGTTTCGGCTCGGATTGGAGCGATGGGATAGGTTGGGCGGTCAGGATCACGCGAACGGATCATACGGCGTCGGAACTCAGGGCGGCGTCGTCGAGATGCGGCGATGGGGCGCAGGTTCGTCGCATGCTGGCTCTGGCCATGGTCATTGAGGGTCGATCCCGGAGGGAAGCCGCTGCTCTGAACGGCATGGATCGGCAGACTTTGAGCGATTGGGTGCGTCGCTACAACGCGGAAGGGATGGTAGGTCTCAAATCGCGCAAGAGTCCGGGGCGGACACCCTACCTCACCGAGGCCCAGAAGGCCGAGTTACGGAGGCTGGTGATCGAGGGGCCGGATCCCGTTGTTCACAAGGTCGTTCGCTGGCGCTGCGTGGATCTGCGCGCGGAGGTGGCACGTCGATGGAAGATCGAGGTTCATGAAGCCACGATCGCCGCGTGGCTGAACGAACTCAGTCTGACCCGGCTTCAGCCGCGGCCGGTCCATCCAAAGAAGGATGCGGCGGTGGAAGAGGCTTTTAAAAAAATTCGCCAACCTGGTGCGCGCGGCGCTCGACGGAACCCCGGCCGACACGCCATCGCGAAAATACGTTGACACCCGAACCATCATGTAAGGACAAGGCCAGGGTCGGTCAGCAGGGCACCCACGCCTATATCCGGGCGCCGATCGGCTCGCGGCCGCTGATGGTCCGCGACAACCGCCGTGACTCTGCCTACATTTTCGGTACCATCTGTCCCCAGCGCGGGGCCGGCGCCGCCATGATCACGCCAGCCGCCAATACCGAGATGATGAGCCTGCATCCGGCGGAAATCAGCACGCAGGTTGCACCGGGGGCGCAAGCCGTGCTGGGCGCGGCAGCAATCTGGTCGTGCCCGACAACATCAGGCTGCTGTCGTTGCCACCCTATAGTCCCGAACTCAATCCGATGGAAAATGTCTGGGACTATCTGCGCCAGAACACACTTTGTGCAACTCTCAGGGACAGCTACGACGATATCGTCGATGCTTGCAGGACCGCATGAAAGTGGTTCATCGACGATCCAGAACGTGTCACCAAATTCGGCTCACGAAACTGGGCGTGTGTCAGTCTTTAGGCGAGCTGGTATAGTTCATGGATTTGCATTAACCTGAGAAGATCATGATGGCCCGCACTGAAACCACCTGCGCGGCGTGTCGGCGCAACGACCTGGACTGTGCAAGTGACCTGCGGGAATACCGCACGGACCTTGACAGAACCGTAGATGCCCAGGCGAAAGCAGGCGGGCCAGCCTCGGATCGCGGACCTGCGGCGCATGTTGGAAGCGATCTTCAATGTCGTCACGACCGGCTGCCAGTGGCGACAGTTCTCGCGCGACCCTCCGGCGTTCACGATGGTCCAGGGGTATTTCTATCGCTGGATCCGCGACGACCGCGAGGCGGCGCCCTTGGCTGGGATCATCGATGGCAGCCCATTAAAACCGCAAAAAATGGCGGGCCGCTCGGCTATGATGCCGGAAAGAAAATCAAAGGCCGGGATGGCGCGCTTTTAGTGGTGGCGACCACCGGCGGATGTTTTCCTGATTGCACCTCCTGATGACCGCCGCCTTGACGGAAAAAAGCTGTGGACCGTCCTAACTGAACTCGGCCATTGGACCATTGAGAGCGTCAAGCGTCCGGCTGGAACGGTAGGCTTTGCCGTTCTGCCCAAACGCTAGATCGCCGAGTGCACTTTCGCTTGGCCCGGACGGTATCGCCACCTTTCAACAGACGTCGAGGCGACGATTTCCTCTCCACAGGCATTGTTGACCGTCGCTTATATCCACATAACTCTGCGGCGAACATCAACTCGCTTTTCGTATCAAGCAGTCAGCCCCTTGGATTAGAGACCAAGCGCTGAAAGGCCGGGATGGTCAACGGGCCGAGGATGGGCGCGATCCCAGTGAAACTTCCGCTCACTTTCTCGGATGGAAAGGTCGTTAATGCTGGCGAGACGCCGGCTCATCAAGCCATCAGTATCGAATTCCCAGTTCTCGTTTCCATATGACCGAAACCAGTTATTCGAGTCGTCGCGCCATTCATAAGCAAAGCGGACAGCAATCCGATTGTCATGCCACGCCCAGACCTCCTTGACCAACCGATACTCGAGCTCCCGGGCCCATTTGCGTGTGAGAAATTCGACGATCGCAGCGCGCCCTTGCAGAAACTCAGCGCGATTGCGCCAATAGCTATCGGGAGCATAACCCAGTGAAATTCGTCCCGGATCGCAGGAATTCCATGCATCCTCAGCCGCACGGACCTTCTGGATCGCCGTTTCTTGTGTGAAGGGCGGAAACGGTGGCCGACTGTCTGACATCTTACTGACCTCTCTCGCAGTGGTTGGCTTGCAAGGTGTCGATCATTAAAGAGATCTTTTCAAGAGCGTTAGTGTAGGGACGGATTCATACGTACGTATGATTCACACCACATGAAGATGAGCTTTGGCAGAACCAAGGTGCTGGCGAACTGAGAGGGTCGCGGGTGGTGAGCCTGCCTGAACCACCCGAACTGAGCGAAACGTCATAATAATACCAATTCCGCTTCGCCCGAACCCACGCCGGTTTTCGTCCGGAATGCGGAGATCCCAAGTTTCTCTCTGAAGCGGACCGTGCAGCCCATCAGTTCGAGCGAAGCGGAATTGGTATAAACCATAGCACGAACAGCTCGCTGACGCAGCCGGGGTCGATCATTGATCCCCTGTTCGAGATTGCCCACGACGACGCGGCGCGGCGCATCCTGGGCATATACTGGCGCTGGCGCCGCTAAGCAAGGTGGACGACTTCCTTGCCCCGTATTCCGAGGATCGCCTCGAGGACGGCCGGGCGCGCGTTGTGCGACCTGGCGACGCCCCGGAGCGCGCGGTTCAAATGGGCCTTGGCCCGCCTATAGTTGCGCGTCCGAGGGTCCGGGACCACGCGCTTGGCGATGCCGGGGCCGAGTCTGGTTTTGCACCGCGACCCTGGCGAACTGGGCGCAACGAATCCGAAGCCTCGACACGCTTTTGCTGGCTCCCCCCCCCCCCCGACTGGGCATCTCGACGGGCGACTTCCCCGAAGCGTTGACCGGCCCGCCTGGAGAGGATACGCCGCACTCCGCGCCACGTGTGATCGCGCAGTTGGCCGCCGGCTGGCAGAAGGACTACGATTGTTAGTTGTGACGTGATCTCCCTGCCCGACACTCTGTGTATATTTGGACGGACGGCGTCTGACTCCAGGCGCTCCTGGAGCCGGCCGCGGAATGCATGCTCGCCGTGATCAGCGCCACCCCGGAAGGCAAGAAAGAACTGGTCGGCTTTCAGGGGGGATCCGGGAAGGCGCGCGGAGCTAGCATAAACTGCTGGCCGATCTCAGGACCGATGACTTGTGCCTCGCCCGAACCCGCGGTCGCTGATGGAGCGCTCGCCTTGTGGATGGCACTGGACGCGATTTCTTTCGGCGCACGCTATCAGCATTGCCGGTTTCACAAGACCGACAATGTCGTAAACACATTTTTTAAGGCCATGAGAGCCGGCAGCCGGCTCGTTACCTACACCAAAGTACTATACCGTCCTCCACGCCCCTAATGCTTCATTGTCAAAAGACTTTGTGGAGTAGCAAACTATGAACAATTTTCAGCGTCGCGGCCTCCTTTCGGCAGCTGGTGTGCTCGGCGTTGCGACCGCAGCTCGCGCAGCCACGTTCGGCAATCCGGACTCTCCCCCACAGGGCGCGGTGAATACAAAGGGCAGTCCCCAGAGCCTAACCGACCCGGGTCCCAAGAATCCCGTCCTGATGGATCAGTTCCCGTCATTTCAGGATCCTCCCGCCACCGACGTCGACGGCATGCCGCTCTTTTGGGCATCGTTCAATGATGCCCACAAGCGCATTCAGAATGGGGGGTGGGCAAGAGAGGTTACCCAGCTCGATTTCGCGATCTCCGAGAGTATTTCGGGCGTCAATATGCGCCTTAGCTCGGGAGGAATCCGCGAGATGCATTGGCATCAGCAAGCTGAGTGGGCCATAATGTTAACTGGTAAGTGCCGTATCACAACCCTAGATGAACTGGGGCGCCCGAGTGTCGAAGACGTCGAGGCGGGCGACTTGTGGTATTTTTCTCCCGGGCTTCCCCACTCGCTCCAGGGTCTCGGACCCGACGGCGCCGAATTCCTGATTGCTTTCGATAACGGAATGGCGTCCGAGTTCAATACATTGCTGCTGACAGATTGGGTGGCCCACACTCCGCCGGAGGTTCTCGCAAAGAATTTTGGCGTTTCGGCAGATGTATTCCGCAACATTCCACTCAAAAATCTTTGGATTTTTCAGGGTAAGGAACCGCCCGCATTGGCCGCGGACCGTCAAAGCTCTAAGGTGGTCGCTGGGGCACAAAAAGTCGTCTTTCGGCTGGCTTCAAAGACTCCCGACAGGCAGACAAGGAGCGGCACCGTTCGCATCGCCGATAGCAGGAATTTCCCTATCTCCCAGCAGGTTGCGGCGGCACTTGTTACTGTCGCTCCCGGCGGCATGCGCGAATTGCACTGGCATCCCAACGCTGACGAATGGACCTATTTTATCAAAGGTTGCGCCCGCGCCACGGTCTTCAACACGGGGCCGAAGGCTCAGACTGCCGACTTCCGCCCCGGGGACATTGGCTACATAAAGAGAGGGCTCGGTCACTATGTGGAGAACACAGGCACAACGGAACTTCAGTTCCTCGAAGTGTTCAAGGCTGATCACTTTGCTGAAGTGTCACTTTCCGACTGGCTAACGCATGTCCCGCCGGAATTGGTTGCACAGCACCTTAACATCGATCCTTCGACTATTGTCCAGTTCCCGCAAGATCGACCGGATGTAGTACCTGAATGATACGGCTGGCCGTCCCAACACGGGTCTCGACTTTCAGCAGGATGAGAGCCCATAGCAAGTTTATTATGGCGCCAGCTCCCTGACAAAGTCGAGGAAGGCGCGCACCTTGGCGGACACGAGGTGCGATGCGTGGTGATAGGCATACAGGGGGAAGGTCTCATCCGACCATTCCGGCAGCAGATGGACCAGCCTCTTCTGCGTGATGAGATCTCTGGCATAGAGTTCCAGCAATTGTGCGATTCCGGCGCCGCTCAGACAGGCGCCCAGCAGCGATCCGGTGTCGTCGACCATCAGCCGTCCGGCAACATGAAGCGGAACGGTT
>NZ_JABXXP010000060.1 GCF_013376155.1 Nguyenibacter vanlangensis | reverse complement strand
AGGGCTGATCCTGGCGCGGCGGCCGCTGCAGCGCCATGCGGGGCGGCGCATGTTCGTCGCGGTGGCGGTGTTCGGTTTCGCCACCATTCTGTTCGGGGTTTCGACCTGGCTGCCGCTGTCGGTCGCGGCTCTGGCGGTGCTGGGGGCGGCCGATGTGCTGAGCATGGTGGTGCGCGGCGCGCTGGTGCAGTTGCGCACCCCCGACGAGATGCGCGGGCGGGTGTCGGCGGTGAATACGCTGTTCATCGGGTCGTCGAACCAGTTGGGCGAATTCGAGAGCGGCATGCTGGCCAGTCTGGTCGGGCCGGTGGAGGCCGTGGTGCTGGGCGGGGTCGGGACGCTGGTGGTCGCGGTGGTGTGGATGCGGCTGTTCCCGGCGCTGCGGCGGCTGGATCGGCTGAGCGATCTGCGGCCCGGTTGAGGTGTCGCGGCCGTGCCGGCGGGCCCTTCGAACGCGGGGGCTTTGATTCCGCCGTTCAGGCGTTGTCCTCGGTCGCGTGGAAGCGGGTGTAATCCACGGTGATCCGCCCGTCCGGCGCGGCATCGATGATATCGACGAAGCGATGGTTGTAGAGCACGCGGTCGAACCCATAGGCGTTGCGGGCGAAGACCGTCTGGCCGGAGATTTCGTCAGTGCCGGTCACGGTGATGATGATTTCGGCCTCTTCGGCGCGCAGGGCTGCGATCGTCAGGCCGGCCAGGGGACTGGCGTCGTCGATGACATGCAGCAGCGGGAAGGCGAAGCGCAGTACCGGGACGTGCGACTGCGCCAGGGGCAGCGGGTCGAACCGTCGCGCCAGCCGGCCGTTCGGCTGCACGATCAGCCGGGCGAGGAACATTTCCACCCCCACGGACAGGATGGGGCTGAGGCGCCGGTTGGCGATCCGGACGCCCAGATGGGTCGTGCCGTCCTCGACGCGCATCAGGGCGCGGTCGCTGAACAGGATCCGCGCCTTGGGGCGTGCGAAACGGGCGAAGACCAGGCCGGTCGCCACCGCGTTCAGGATCATGCCGCCCAGAAGCTCGCAGGAGGTGATCGCGTGGGCCGCGGGACCGATCGGCGCCATCACGCCGTACCCGACGGTGGACAGGGTCTGGATGCTGAAGAAGAAGAAATCCCAGAACGCGCCGGGCCGGGTGCCCGTGACCTGGCCGGGGACCGCCATGTAGAGCAGCGCGAATCCGGCATTGATGGCGATATAGAGGACCAGCGAGGACCAGAAGAACGTGGTCCAGCGCATTGTCAGCGCGTGGTGATACAGGTCCGACCAGGCCCGGTCGGCATGGCCGATCCGGACGATGTTGTCGTGGCCGCGATCCTCGAGCGCATGATGGTTCAGCAGGCGGGCCAGGGCCTGAGGCCGGTGGGGCGCGTGCCTTGCGGCGGGCTTGTTCGGGCGGTCGGTGGTGTCTGGTCGGGTTCCCGTTCCGCTGGTGTCGTCATCCACGTGCGTTCGTCCCCTCGTAGCCCTTTTGCCGTATGACCGGCATAGGATGCACGCAGGGGCTTGCGTATCGGGGAAAGCGGCTGGGTCCCATGCGCCGGGGCCATGGACGCGCCGATGCCGACGCGAAGACGCCCTCCGATGGGGCGTTCGGCATAATCGGCCGATCTTACGGCTTCGATGCGAAGGAAGGGTGGCTCCCGAAGTAGGACTCGAACCTTTGTTTCTGGAAGCGTCGGTTTGTTCCAATAATGCACTATTTCATAAGGATAATATCGGAAGCGTGTTTCTCGGTGCCTCTTGATGTTGCCCATGATGCCGTGTTTTATCATGGGTCTATTCATTGGTTTCGTATCGTGGGTTTGACGAACTGGCCGCGCGAAGCCTCTCATTGGCCCAGGAGCATGCATGCCTCGCGTCGTTCAAAATCGCCTGACTGCCCGGACGGTCGCCTCTCTCAAAGATGGTGTCTTTGCCGATGGGGGCAACCTATGGTTGACCGTGAAGGGCAACACACGCGCCTGGTCGGTCCGCTACACCAGCCCGACTAACGGCAGGGTCCGGGAAATGGGGATTGGGTCGGCACGCGAGATCAGCTTGTCGGCTGCAAGGGAGCGGGCGGCCGATGCACGCAGACTAATCGGTGAAGGCATCGACCCGATCGACGCGCGCCAGCAAGCGCGGGCCGCGAACCGAAAGGAGCGGGGCCTGACGTTTGCAGAGGCGGCCGAGCGTTTCATGGCCGAGCGGGCACCGACATGGAAAAGCGCCCGGGCGCAACCGCTGCGGTCGGGCATCTTGCGCATCCATATCTGTCCGGTCATTGGCAAGAAGCCGGTAGCGGCCGTCGATACCGACGATGCCCTATCCGTATTGCGCCCAATTTGGACCAGCAAACCGGAAACCGCCGGCCGAGCCCGCTGGCTAATCGAGAACATCCTCGACTATGCGAAAATCCACAAATGGCGAGAGGGGGAGAATCCTGCCCGGTGGCGGGGGCATCTATCGAATGTCCTGCCTCGCCCATCCGCCATTGCGAAGGTTGAGCATCGGCCGGCTGTCGATCGCAAGCATATCGGCGAGGTCATGGGTAAGCTGGTCGAGTCTCAAGGAATGGCAGCTAGGGCCGTCCGGTTCGTCTGCCTGACGGCGGCGCGTTCCGGCGAGGTGCGCGGCGCGCTGTGGTCCGAGATCGACCTGGAAGCGAAGATGTGGATCGTGCCCGCCGAGCGGATGAAGATGGCGCGCGAACACCGTGTCCCGCTATCCGAGAGCGCGCTTGACGTCTTGCGTGAGGCGTTGCCGCTGCGGGATCAGAAGGCGGGCGATTTGGTATTCCCCGGCCAGAAGCGGGGCAAGCCCCTGTCAGATGTCGCGCTGTCCAAGGCCCTGCATGCGGCGGCCGGCACGAAGGACGTCACGGTGCATGGGCTGCGATCAACGTTCCGGGACTGGGCGGCCGAGGAAACCGACCACCCCGGCGAGGTGGCTGAGATGGCCCTGGCGCATGCCATTGGGAGCAAGGTTGAGGCCGCTTACCGGCGCGGCGACCTGATCCAGAAGCGGGCAGAGATGATGGCGGCGTGGGCGGCTTATTGCATACCGCTGCGCGAATGAAATTCGGGTTTGTCGTTTTTCCGCTGGGAACACTGGGAACCTGGGAACCGCATTAAAAAAATGGCAGAAAACTGCCGCTCTTACGGTTCCCAGTGGCGGACATCGCCGGTTCCCACCGATGGGAAAGTGGGAACCGGCGGGGGCCCAGGATTAGAATGAAGAATGACGATCTGCCGAAGATTGTCGCCTCCTGACGTGTCGCTGACCGGAAAACGCGGATACCCATTAAGAGCCGACGGGAGCGCCCCCGGCTAACCACGACACACAGGAACATACGGCACACAATGCCAGCGGCCGAATTCAAAGCATTCCCCAAATATGCCACCATCAGTGACGTTTGCGACAACTGCCGCTTAAGTCGCTCGACTGTAAACCGCCTCATCAAAAGCGGCGAAATCTCGGCTGTGAAAGTCGGCCGGGCGACGCGGATTGTCACGGAATCCGTGGAACGCTATTTTGCGAACCTCCCGCGAACCGGCATCGAAACGGGGGTGGTGAATGGCTGATCCCACCGCTCATCGCATGGTTTCTGAATTGAAACGAGACGGCCAGTACGCTTTTGTAAACCTCTACGGGCACTGTTTCGACGGCGGCAGGCGCGATTTCCGGCGAGCCTTTAAATTTGCCGCGAACACCTGGCCCGCACCGATGCAGGACGCTGTTATCGGCTACGCCTGCATTCTCGACACGGTGGACCGGCTCAAGCCAAGCGATGACATCGCCTTGCTGTCAACGCTGCACTCTGCCGTCGGCTCGAAGCTGCGCGAGTTATCGGAATGAGTGCGGCCCTGTTCTCACGCGTGAACGATGCGGCGCGTCCTTGTCTGCCGGCGATCCTTGCGCGCTGGCTTCCAGACGGAAAGCGGGAAGGCCACGAATGGGTGGCCCGCAATCCGCGCCGAGGCGATCAGAATCCAGGTTCGTTCAAAGTGAACCTCACCACCGGTCGATGGGCCGATTTCGCGACCAGCGATAGGGGCGGCGATCCCGTGTCGCTGGCGGCTTATCTGTTTGGCATGAGGCAGGGCGATGCCGCGGCGAAGATGGCATCCATGTTAGGCATTAAATGCACTGCATGAACGAAATTTCTTTAATAAACGAAGCATTTACACCATTGTCAGAACAAAAGCAACGGGGGCAGTCTGCCCCCGCTATCACTGAAAAATCTGACCGCCCGATCGTCATGCCGGTGCCGGCTGATGTGCCACCCTGCACGGGCTGGTTCAGCAAATACGGTGGCAAGCCGTCGCACATGTGGGATTACCGGGACGAGGCCGGCAACCTTCTGATGCATGTCGCGCGATATGACCCGCCGGATGCCCGCAAGCAAATCGTGCCCTGGTCATGGGATGGCCAGAAATGGAGACCGCGCGGCATCATGGGCGACACGCCGCGCCCGCTCTACGGGCTGGATCGGCTGGGGAATGACGGCCGCCCCGTGCTGTTGGTGGAAGGCGAGAAGGCGGCAGACGCGGCGGCGCGCCTGTTTCCCCATTGGGCGGTGGTAACGTCCCAAGGCGGCAGCGGCGCAGCGCGCCGTGCCAATTGGTCGCCGCTCGCGGGCCGCAAAGTCACAATCTGGCCGGACAACGACGCACCGGGCGACACATACGCAAGAGATGCCATCCGCGAGATGGAAGCGGTAGGCGTCGCGGATGTGCGGATAGTGACGCTCCCGTCCGACCTGCCGGACGGGTGGGATTTGGCAGACCAATTGCCAAGCGGGTTCTCCGCCGAAACGCTTGCGTCCTTACTCGCTGCCGCCGTTGCGCCTGCACCGTCCACCATCGTCATGCCGCCCGGCTTTTCGATGATGCCCAACGGCTTGTATTTCACCCTCGAAGGAAAGGATGACACTCCGATCTGGATCGCGGGCCCCTTCGAGGTGATAGCGGAAACGCGCGATGCGGATGGCTGTGAGTGGGGGCTATTGATCCGCTGGCAAGACCGGGACCACAAAACACATGAATGGGTTGTCCCGAGATCGCTTGCTCATGGTGACGGCAGAGAGCTTGCGGTCACCCTGGAATGGCGCGGCCTGTCGTGCTCAACTGACATGCACCGCCAGCTTCGCCGGTTCGTTGCCCAGGTAAAGACCAGTTCCCGCCTTCGCTGCGTTGATCGCGCAGGGTGGCACGACACAGAAGCGGGTCCCGCCTTTGCACTTCCCGGAGGGGAGGTATTTGGCACAAACGCCTTGGTGCTTAGGCCCGGACGGGCGGCAACAGGTCAGGAATTTGCTTCATCCGGTACGCTGGATGGGTGGCAGAGTCAGATTTCCGCCTATGCGGTTGGCAATTCGCGCCTCGCCTGTTTCATATCGGCAGCGTTCGCGGGACCGCTATTGGATATCGTGGGCGACCAGAGCGGCGGATTCCATCTCATCGGCGGGTCTCAAACTGGCAAAAGCACAGCCGCGTTCGTCGCGGGCAGCGTGTGGGGGCGCGGTGACAAGGGCGGTCAGGTTCGGGCATGGCGTGGCACCGCCAACGGGCTCGAGGGAATCGCCGCCGAGACTTCGGACACGGTTCTGATCCTAGACGAAATGGGGCAGGCATCATCCAAGGAAATCGGCGATATCATCTATCTGCTGGGCAACGGTGCCAGTAAGGTGCGGGCCGATCGAACTGGCGCCGCTCGCTCTATCCGCACATGGCGGTCATTGTTCCTTTCCACCGGGGAACGCGATCTTGAGTCCATGATGACCGAAGCGGGCAAGCAAGTCATGGCCGGACAGGAAGTGCGGCTTGTGAACATTCCCGCCGCACCGGAGGGCGGTTTCGGACTCTATGAATCTTTGCACGATATGCCGTCCGGAGGCGCATTGTCCGACCACCTCCGGGTGATGGCCCGTACACATTACGGTACGCCATCGCGCGAATTCCTACGGAGACTGGTGAGTGATCGGAAACGCTCCCCCGAGAAGCTTGCTGCCGACATCCGAGAGGCGCGTGAGAAGTTCTTGGTTCATATGCCCGAGGGCGCGGATGGACAGGTCCGAAGCGTGGCAAATCGGTTTGCCCTGGTGGCATGCGCTGGGGAACTCGCGACCCGATACGGCGTGACCGGCTGGCCGAGCGGGGAGGCTGTGCGCGCCGCTGGGGTCTGCTTCAAAGCGTGGCTCGATCAGCGCGGCGGATCGGGGGCCAGGGAGGATCAGACGGCCATAGCGCGCGTGCGCGCATTCATCGAACAGCACGGGGATGGCCGCTTCACAATCTTGGATCGTGATCGAGCAAACGCAGAATATGCCAGCGAGACGGCGCGGCCCACGATTAACCGCCTTGGCTTCAAACGCCGAAAAGGCACGCGCGACCAGTGTGAATGGGAATATCTGTTCCTGCCGGAGATGTGGCGAAGCGAGGTGTGTCGGGGGATGGACCCCGCGCGCGCCGCAAGGGCTCTCCGTGATGCGGGATTTCTGATACCGGACGGAACCGGAGGGCGGCTGACCAAGAAAGTATCCATCCCAAATATGGGCGGGAAGATGAACGCCTACCTCATTAAAGGCTCAATCTTGGGGGCCGAGTAAGCTTAACCTGCCGGTTCCCACCCCCTGATCGGGCGGGAACCAGAAAAACGGGAAATGGGAACCAGAGAAGAGGCGGTTTTCTGCCATTTTTTAAACGTCGGTTCCCAGGTTCCCGGTGTTCCCGGTGAATTTTCGGCAAATCGGCATCGCCCGAAACAGAAACAACAAATCGGTTGAAAAATCCCACGCACAACGGAAAATCGGGGGTGTCGGGGCCACCGCAAACAGTTTCATCCCAGGAAGGACCCGCGATTTGCGCATGAGATATCCGGTCGGCCGAGTGTTTCAGCGCTGCCGCGTCCGTTCCCGCACGTCCAGGATTTCGATCCCGATCAGCCGCCCATCGGCGTCATAGTCGAGCATGACGCCAGGCGAGACTTCGCTCGTCTCTGCTGATTTGGCGCCCTCGGGGCCGAACCAGATAGACATGGCATCGGCCTCGGGGTCATAGCTGGTTCGGATCATGCGATCGCTTTCGAATGACAGAATGCGGACTGGCTCGACCGCCTCGCCAGCCTCGGCACGCTTCCACGTATCCACGAACTCGCGCGCCATGTCGTCCAGCGTCCTGCCGATTTCAATCCGCAGCTTGGTCATACCCCATTCACGATGTAGTCGCGCGAACCGTTCCACGTCAGGTCCCAGCTTGCGCCAGGGCGCACGTTCTGGATCGCCGAGGGTTCGAATGCAACGAGGCATCTGCCGCCGGGCTGACGGACGGAAGGATAAATCAGGCCGCGCTCACCAGATCGCTGGAGTTCTGCCGCCAGCTTTTGCCCGGCCAGATAGCCAATCGCCGGATCGGGGTGAAGGCAAGGGTGATCCGGTTCGTCCGTAAGGTCGGGAAACTCCCCGATGAAATCAGCGTGTAGTTCCACATATCTGGCGCTGTCCTTAAATACTCCGATATATTCAAGTTCACGTATTCTATGGAACGCGACTTCTTTAAGGGAGGTTTCCACATTCCAGACGCAATACCATGCCCCTCTCTGTTCAGTATTAAATCGACTTCCGCCAGTTCGTGTATATGTAAAGGCTGCATTTATATGGCTATTACCGTAAACCGCTAGACCATTATTTTTTCTTTTCCAGGCGAGTTCCCGATTATCGAGGCTGAAACTGTGCCCATCTTCGGCACGTTGCCTTTCGCTGGTCAGCCCTTCAATCCGCGCCAAGACCTCCATCTCCGCGTCGCTATCGACAAGGCCCCGCAACGCTGGCGGCTTATGATAGGTTGCAGAGATGAGACGTATGAGGGCCCGGTCCTGAATGACAGTGCGCTTCACAGGCCGCCCCGTAGCGCGTCCAGATAGCGTCGTGTGTCAAGGAAGTGAGGAAGTCCGTATTCAATCAGTGCGTCTATCGGGCGCATTCCCTTGAACAGCGGGCCGCGGTTAGGCAGCGTCGGCCATCTTGCAGCTATGTCCGCGTCAAAGTAGAGGACCAACGACTTGTATATGCCCACCAGGGCGCTTAGCCGAAGCATCTGGTCATGCGTCAGCATGCCAGAGAAACCCGGCTTCCTGGCGCGTTTCCAGGTGCTTTCGGACATATCGCAGAGGCGCGCGGCCAGTGGAACGGGCACGTTCCATTCGGTCATGATGCGATCCACGGCCTTGAGCGCAACGGCCGCCTCGTTCACCCCATCAGTGCGGTGGCTTTCCATCACGGCGTGCATTTACATTTCCCTCCTGTTGGGAACGTAACGTAGGATCAAATGATCCGAATTTCAAATCCATATGATCGGATTCCCTCACGGCTTCACGATACTCGGATACCGTCGCGCCCCGTTCCGTGCATTGGGCTGGCATGGCGCGGTGCAGGGTTTGGAATCGATCAAACCCGGCACCTTATCTGATTGAAATAACAAGATAATTCTCTATTTGCAGGGAGTGCAGGGGTAATTTCTGGTCAAGACGTGAGAATTTCGCAGTATAACGATATCGCAATAATGCGAAATCGTGGGGGCTGGCCGAAAAGGTCCTGGCAAGTCCCGGCATATTTGTTATATTATAACACTCGTATCGGCCGCCCCTATAACTCCCGATTCACATCCGCGTCGGGGTTCCATCTCGGTCGAACGATCATCGCGCCGCCGCGTGTGTCTTTGTTCCAATAGGGCATGCCCCAGCGGAACAGTCCGGGTGGAACAGATTTATGTTCCAATAACGTCAAATTTGACAATTTGGAACACTCTCGGCATGACGTTCAAGAGGTTTTGGAACAGATTGCCGGAAGGACGCCCCTATGCGGATTGGATATGCGCGGACCAGCACGACAGACCAGATGGCAGGGATGGTCGCCCAGGTGCGGGACCTTGAGGCGCAGGGTTGCGACCGGGTGTTCACGGAACAGGTGTCGGGCACCGTCACTGTCAGGCCGGAACTGGAAATGGCTATCGACTATCTCCGCCGGGGCGACGCTCTGGTGGTGTGCAAGCCGGACCGGCTGGCGCGATCGACGGCCGACCTTCTGGCGTTCGTGGAGCGCATCAAGGCCAAGGGGTGCGAACTGGTCATCCTATCGATGGGCGGTCAGACGCTCGACACCAGCAGCCCGACCAGCAAGCTGATGCTGTCCATGCTTGCGGCGGTGGCCGAGTTCGAGCGCGACCTGATGCTGGAACGCCAGCGGGAAGGAATCGCCAAGGCCAAGGCGGAGGGGCGCTATCTGGGCCGGAAGCCCACCGCGCGGAGCCAAGCTGATGAGGTCCGCAAACTGGCGGATGAAGGGATCAGCCCCACCGAGATCGCCAAGCGGCTGGGGATCGGCCGGACGTCGGTCTATCGGTGCCTGGGGAAGGTCGCGGTGTAGGGATTGTCCGCAGACGTTCCTGGACGTGTCTGTCTAACCCATGTTCTTTCATGGGTTTAATCATGGAGCGAAATCGGCCGCTTTGTTCTAAGCGGCTGATTTCACAGCGTATTTTTGGAAAGGGTGGCTCCCGAAGTAGGACTCGAACCTACGACCCAGCGATTAACAGTCGCTTGCTCTACCGACTGAGCTATTCGGGATCAGCGCCGGGGCACCGTATAGCGGAGGTCCGGTTTGGTGGTAAACCCCCTTCGTGATGTTTTTTTTACGCGTCGGGCTGGGGTGGGGGGCGCCGGGCGCATGATGGGGGAATGCGGGGCGGTGGCGGCGTAAGTTTTTGTTCTGACGTGTATCTTCACGCGGTGGAGGGCGCGCCCTACATCAGCGTCTGCGTCTTGTGCATGTTTGGTTGGGCGGCTGTTGGGGTGGGAGGATGGTGCGCCAGGATGGATGAACGAAACGGCGGGGCCGGGCCGGTGGTCGAGCGTCCGCACAGGCCGGGCCGGCTTGGGGCGGGGCGGCACGGGCTTGGCC
>NZ_JABXXP010000059.1 GCF_013376155.1 Nguyenibacter vanlangensis | reverse complement strand
GCTGGCGCCCCGGCGGGGGCCGGCCGCGGCGGCGCGGCAGCTTTACGAGATCGTGCCGGAACCGGGCGATGTTGCGCCGATGCAGCCGATGCCATAGCCATGCGACACGTGATGGGGTCTTTGGCTTGCCATGGCGTCAAAAGGCTTTCATATCTGCGCGCATTGTAGGCGAGGGCCAGCGCGGCCGGTGCCTCGCAGGCCCCCAAAGCTGGCGGTGTTGCGCCAGCGACAGATGATCGGAGACGAACGATGACCTACGTGGTCACCGAAAACTGCATCCGCTGCAAATTCATGGATTGTGTCGAGGTCTGCCCGGTCGATTGCTTCTATGCCGGCGAGAACTTCCTGGTGATCAATCCCGACGAATGCATTGATTGCGGCGTCTGCGAACCCGAATGCCCGGCCGAAGCCATCGTTCCCGACAGCGACGATCGGGCCGCGGCGTGGGCCGAGATCAACGCGTCCTATTCCGCCAAATGGCCGAACATCACCCGCAAGGGCACGCCGCCGGCCGATGCCGACGCATGGAAGGACAAGCCCGGCAAGAAGGACATGCTGTCGCCGGAGCCGCACAAGGACTGAGGCGGCGGGCACGTCGCCGGCCCGCCCGCGCGGGCGGGCCGTTAGATTGGAAAAAGGCCGGTGAGGATGATCCTCACCGGCCTTTTTCATGACCGTCGCACGAAGAGTGCCGAGCCGGAGCCCTTGGCTGGAACCTTGGGCCAGAACCTTGGGCCGGATGACCCGATCCTGTGCGATCGGGCATCCGGCCGGGGGCGATCAGCGCGACATCATGTTGATGGCGGTGTCGTGCATGATGAACAGGGTGCCGAGGATCAGGATGAAGACCGTCATGATCGTGAAGGCGAAGGCCATGACGTTCCAGCGCTGCTCGGACGAGCTGTTCATGTGCAGGAAGAACACCAGGTGAACGAAGACCTGGACGATGGCCAGCACCGCGATCGCCGCCAGCGTGCCGGCCGGCGAGAAGCCGTGCGCGATGACGATGCCGAACGCCGCCGCGGTCAGCAGGACGGAAATCACGAACCCGGTAAGGTAAGACCCTACGCTTCCGTGGCTCGAGCCCGAATGGTGGCCCGGATGATGGGCGGTGTGCGCGTCAGCCATCAGATCACACTCATCAGATAGACAAAGGTGAAGACACAGATCCAGACGATGTCCAGGAAGTGCCAGAACAGGCTGAGGCAGGTCAGCTTGTTCATCATGCGCTCGGACAGCACGGTCTTGCCGGTCGACTGGATCATAAGGACGGCCATCCACAGCATGCCGCAGGTGACGTGCAGCCCGTGCGTGCCGACCAGGGTGAAGAAGGACGACAGGAACGCGCTGCGATCAGGGCCGTTGCCTTCGGCGACCATGTGCGAGAATTCGCGGATTTCCATGAACAGGAAGCCCGCGCCCAGCAGGAAGGTGATGACGAGCCAGGCCCGCATCGCCCCCAGCTTGGTCTGGTGGGCGCAGATCATCGCGAAACCATAGGTGATCGAGCTGAGCAGCAGGATCGCGGTTTCGATCCCGACGCCCGTCAGGTCGAACAGTTCCTTGCCGGTGGGGCCACCGGCAAACTGGTTGCGCATCACCGCGAACACCGCGAACAGGGTGCCGAAGATGAGGCAGTCGGTCATCAGATACAGCCAGAACCCGAACACCACCGGAGATTCGTGGTGTTCCTCGTGGGCGTGGGCCGCATCAACAGTCATATCGTGCGCCATTATTCCGCCGCCTGTGCTGCCATGAGATTGCGGGTGTGCTCATTCTCGATGCGGGCAACTTCGGCCGCCGGGACATAATAGTCGACGTCGTTGTTGGCGCTGCGAATGATGATCGTCGCGATCACGGCGGCCAGGCTGAGGGCCGCGAGCCACCAGATGTGCCAGACCGCGGCGAAGCCCAGGGCCAGGCTGAACACACCGACGAAGAAGCCGGCGGAGGTGTTCTTGGGCATGTGGATCGGGGCGTAGGCCGCGCCGGCCGCGCGGGTGTCGATGCCGGCTTCCTTGTGATGGGCGAAGGCATCGAGTTCATGCACCGTCGGGATGACGGCGAAATTGTAGAACGGCGGCGGCGAGGAGGTCGACCATTCCAGGGTGCGCGCATCCCACGGATCGCCCGTCAGGTCGCGGTTTTCCGGCAGGTTGCGGTCGCGGATCGAGACATAGAGCTGGGTCAACTGGCAGACGATGCCCAGCGCGACCAGCACGGCGCCGAACGCCGCGATCAGCATCCAGGGATGCCATTCCGGATTGTCGTAATGGTTCATGCGACGGGTCATGCCCTCGAAGCCCAGGACATAGAGCGGCATGAACGCGAAGTAGAAGCCGAGGAACCAGAACCAGAAGGCGCGCTTGCCCCACGCCTCGTTCAGCTTGAAGCCGAACGCCTTGGGGAACCAGAAATTCATCGCCGCGACATAGCCGAAATACACGCCGCCGATGATGACGTTGTGGAAATGGGCGATGACGAACAGGCTGTTGTGCAGGACGAAGTCGGCGGCCGGAATGGCCAGCATGACGCCCGTCATGCCACCGATGGTGAAGGTGATCATGAAGCCGATCACCCAGTACATGGTCGCGTGGAATTCGACGCGGCCCTTATACATGGTGAACAGCCAGTTGAAGATCTTCACGCCCGTCGGGATCGCGATGATCATCGTCATGATGCCGAAGAACGCGTTCACGTTCGCGCCGGCGCCCATGGTGAAGAAATGGTGCAGCCATACCAGCAGCGACAGGACCATGATCGAGCAGGTCGCATAGACCATGGTATTGTAGCCGAACAGCGGCTTGCGTGAGAAGGTCTGGGTGATTTCCGAGAACGCACCGAAGGCGGGCAGGATCAGGATGTAGACTTCCGGATGGCCCCACGCCCAGATGACGTTCAGGTACAGCATCTGGTTGCCGCCGCCGTCATTGGTGAAGAAATGCATGCCCAGATAGCGGTCCAGGCCCAGCAGCCCCAGCGCCACGGTGAGGATCGGGAAGGCCAGCATGATCAGCACGGTGGTGCAGAAGATGGTCCAGGTGAAGACCGGCATCTTCATGTAGGTCATGCCCGGAGCGCGCATCTTCACGATGGTCGTGAAGAAGTTGACGCCGGTCAGCAGCGTGCCGACGCCCGAGAGCTGCACCGCCCAGATATAGTAATCGACGCCGACGCCGGGACTGAACTGCAGTTCGGACAGGGGCGGATAGGCCAGCCAGCCGCACTGCGAGAACTCGCCGATGAACAGCGAGATGTTGATCAGCACGAAGGCGACCGTCGTCATCCAGAAGCTGAGCGAGTTCAGGAAGGGGAAGGCGACGTCACGCGCACCGATCTGCAGCGGCACGACCACGTTCATCAGCCCGGTCATGAAGGCCATCGCCATGAAGAAGATCATGATCGTGCCGTGGGCCGAGAAGATCTGGTCGTAATGGTGCGGCGGCAGGTAGCCGGGGTTGCCGGCATAGGCCAGCGCCAGTTGCGAGCGCATCATGATGGCGTCCGCGAAGCCGCGGAACAGGGCGACCAGGGCCAGGACGATATACATCACGCCCAGCTTCTTGTGGTCGACCGAGGTCAGCCACTCTTTCCAGAGATAGCCCCACTTGCCGTAATAGGTGATGAGCCCGAGGACGGCCAGGCCGGCGATCGCGGCGCCGGCGAACGTTCCGACGAGAATCGGCACATCGAAGGGGATGTCCGACCAGCTTAATTTTCCTAACATCTGTCCTATTCCTTCATATTCATGTCGGACATCGCGGACTGCACGTGCAGCATCTTGCCGGTGCTCTTATCCATGACCATGCCATTATTGTATCTGGCGACGATCCCGTCGAAGAGGCCGGGTGCGGCATGCGAGAAATACTCGACCGGGTTCGCCTCGCTGGGCGCGGCGAGCTTGGGGTAGTTGGTGCTGTCGAGCTGTTCGGAGGACGCCTTCACCTTCTGGATCCAGGCGGCGTAGTCGTCATTGCTCATGGCCAGGGCGCGGAAGCGCATGTCGGAGAAGCCGCGGCCGGAGAAGTTCGCGGATTCACCCAGGTAATTGCCGGCCTCGCTGGCGATCAGGTGCAGTTGGGTCTGCATGCCGGCCATGGCGTAGATCTGTGAGCCGAGCTGGGGGATGAAGAACGAGTTCATCACCGAATCCGACGTGATGCGGAAATCGACCGGCGTGTTCACCGGGAAGGCCAACTGGTTGACGGTGGCGATCCCCTCGTCGGGGTAGATGAACAGCCACTTCCAGTCCAGGGCGACGACATCGACGTGGATGGGCTTGACGTTGGTTTCGTCGTTCAGCGGGCGATAGGGGTCGAGCGACTGGCAGGTCTGGTAGGTCAGGACGGCCAGGAAGAGGATGATCAGGCTGGGGACCGTCCAGATCACCACCTCGATCTTGTTGGAATGCGACCATTTCGGCAGATAGTCGGCGCTGGTGTTCGTATGGCGGTACTGCCACGCGAAGAGCAGCGTCAGCACGATGACCGGCACCACGACCAGCAGCATCGCATAGGTCGACGTCAGCAGCAGGCTCTTTTCCTGGACGCCGATAATGCCCTTGGGGTTGAGGGTAGCCCAGTCACATCCCGCCAAGAGGAACGCTGAGGACAAACTCAATAAACTCGATAGTCTTGGCAAGATTTTTTTCTTCATCTCACGCCTCGTTGGTTTCGACATCACCCTTGCTCACATGCTCGCTTCGTCCACGGGCTTAAAAGAACCACGGCCACGTTTCGTGATGCGGTGTCGCGTCACGTGACATCCGGCCTTCCTTCGCCTGCCCGGCCGGGAGAGAAAATCCCGGAAACGGGCGGGCCGTCGTCTGGTCGATCCCGTCATGAAGTCACGGCCGCGTGTTCGGCCATGATCTCGATCAAGGATTCGGCCCGGTATCGGCGCCTGGCCGATGCCGGGGGGAAACGGGTCCCGGTGCCGCCTGGTGTGCGGAAGCGTCCTCTCTACGCAGCTACACCCTTTCGTCTTGTTCTCTTCCTGCCTTATCCGACCGGAACGTTGTGACAAGCAAGCCTTCACATAATGTTTCCATTAATTTCATACCCAATCGGTCCTGATTTTCAACATATTGATAAAAAACGATATGCCTGCGGTTGCCTTCGATCACAGCACCGTCATCCCACTCTTTCCAACGTAGAATAAGTCATATTTTAGCCTGGATCGGGACTGTCCGGCCGCGAATGTTCCGGTCCTGTTCCTGACGCGGCCGGGTCATGAAACGAGTCACAAAAAAAGCCCCGCCGGGTGGCGGGGCCTGCGATGTTCCCCCGTCGGGCGGGGCGATGTCGGCGATGCGTCAGTTGTTCTGGTTGTTCCGGACGCCCATGAACTGAAGCAGGAACTGGAACAGGTTGATGAAATTCAGATAGAGCGTCAGCGCGTCATAGACCGAGCGCTTCGCCGCGGCCTCGGGGCCCTCGTAGTAGGCGAATTGCTGGTAGGTCAGCTTGATGCGCTGCGTATCGAACGCCGCCAGCCCGACGAAGACCAGCACGCCGACGACGCTGTAGAGCATGTAGACGGCCGCGCTGTGCATGAACATGTTGACCAGCCCGGCGATGACCAGCCCGAACAGGCCCATGATCAGGAACGAGCCGAAGCGCGTCAGGTCGGTCCGGGTGACGTAGCCCCAGATCGACATGGCCGAGAACGTGCCCGCCGTGATGAAGAACACCCGCACGACCGACACGCCGGTGAAGGTGAGCAGGATGCTGGACAGGCTGGCGCCCATGACGGCGCAGAACAGCCAGAACAGGGTCTGCACCGCCTGGCGCGACAGGCGGTTGATGCCGAGCGACATGACCAGGACGAAGCCGAGCGGCGCGATCATCGCCAGCATGCCCAGGCCGGTCGGCCGGACGGCGACAGCGCCCATCGGCGTGACGACCTGGGCGAAGAACGCCTCGCGCAGGGCGGTATTGGCCACGAGATAGGCCACGATCCCGGTCAGCAGCAGCCCCGATGCCATCCAGTTATAGACCTGGAGCATATAGGCGCGCAGTCCCTGGTCGATGGCCCCGGCGGCGGTGCCTGCGCCGGCGGGGCGCGGCATGGTTCGAAAATCCGGGCTGAAAGCCATGGTGTCCTTCCTCTGTCCGGGCAATCCGGACATCTCGCGTCTGTGATGTGGGGTCCGGCCGGACCGTTTCAAGCAAAAATCGTCCCGGCGCCGAATTACAAACCGGAAACATGAGACAAGACAATTGCACGGTACGGACTATACAGGTCCGGGCGAGGCATGAAAACTTTCCCGTTCGCACGAACGGGCGATCCTGTTCGCAGACGGTGCGCAGATGGAGAGATCGGGATGCGGTTGTTCGTGGCCTTCGAGATCGGACCGCCGCTGCGCGACGCGATGGCCGCCCTGCGCGGCAGCCTGGGCGGCGTGCGCTGGACCGAGCCGGAGACTTATCACCTGACCCTGCGCTTCATCGGCGAGGTGCGCGAGCGCGCGCGGCAGGAGGAGATCCATCACGCGCTGGCCGCGATCCGCGCGCCGTCCTGCCTGCTGGTGCCCGAGGGGCCGGGCCTGTTCGCACACGGCGAAGGGCGCGACACGCTATGGATCGGCATCGCGCGGACCGACGCGCTGATGCACCTGCAGCGCAAGATCGACACCGCGCTGACCCGCGCGGGAATCGCGATCGCCGACCGGCGGAAATTCATTCCGCACGTCACCATCGGTACCCTGCCGCGCCAGTTCCCGGAAACCACCCCGCCGGCGGCGCAATCGACAACGCATTCGACCGCGCTTTCGGCCTGGATGGCGCGATGGGGCGCCACCCCCCTGCCCCCGCTCGAAGCCGCGCAATTCACCCTCTACCGCTCGGTGCGCGGTGCCGGGCAGCCGGTCTATGTGCCGCTGGCCGATTACGATTTCGGGCAATGAGCAGCATTCCGCCGCTTTCACGGGCCGTTAACGTCCGCGACGCTAGAGTGTCCACAACATTCGATTAAGAACAGAATATCATCCATTGTCCGAATAGTTTCCATTGTCTGAATAATTATCGTCGAGATCAGTCATCGCCGCCGCGGCCGGCCTGGGCGTGTGCGGCGAGCCGGACGGAGCTGCTTTGCTCTATTTTCCGCCGTCTGCTTTCTGCCGAGAGGACATCGGACATGATACGGGCCGCATTCGGACGTTTCGCTGGGCGTATCATGGCAGCCGGCGTAATGTGCGCGGCGCTGTGCGCGAGGACGGAACCGGCGCGGGCCGCGGATTCGGCGCCCGGCGCGACGGGCGCGGCGATCCATTATGCGGACGACCATCCCGGCGACTGGCCGACCTATGGCCGGACCTATTCCGAGCAGCGCTACAGCCCTCTGGCGCAGATCGACCGGTCCAACGTCCGGACGCTGAAACTGGCCTGGTATGACGACCTGAATACCAATCGCGGGCAGGAAGGCACGCCGCTGGTCGTCGACGGCGTGATGTACGCGACGACGAACTGGAGCAAGATGAAGGCGCTGGACGCCGCCACCGGCCGGCTGCTGTGGGAATATGATCCACACGTTCCGGGCGCCATCGCCGACAGGGGATGCTGCGACACGGTCAATCGCGGTGCCGCCTATTGGAACGGCAAGGTCTATTTCGGGACGTTCGACGGGCGGCTGATCGCGCTGGATGCCAGGACGGGCAGCCTGGTCTGGAGCGTGAACACCATCCCGCCCGACGCGGCGCTGGGCCATCAGCGGTCCTATACCGTCGACGGCGCGCCGCGCATCGCCAAGGGACGGGTGATCATCGGCAATGGCGGCGCGGAGTTCGGGGCGCGCGGCTTCGTTTCGGCGTTCGATGCCGAAACGGGGCGGCTGGATTGGCGTTTCTTCACCGTGCCCAATCCGACGAACGCGCCGGACCATGCGGCGTCGGACGGCATATTGATGACCCGGGCCTATGGAAGCTGGAGCCCGACGGGGGCGTGGACGGCGCAGGGCGGCGGCGGCACGGTGTGGGATTCGATCGTCTACGACCCGGTGACCGATCTGGTCTATCTGGGCGTCGGCAACGGGTCGCCCTGGAACTACAAATACCGTTCGAATGGCGTGGGCGACAATCTGTTCCTGGACAGCATCGTGGCGCTGAGGCCCGAGACCGGCGCCTATGTCTGGCATTTCCAGGAAACGCCGATGGACCAGTGGAACTATTCCGCGGTCCAGCAGATCATGACGCTGGACCTGCCGATCGACGGGGCCATGCGCCACGTGGTCGTGCACGCGCCGAAGAACGGGTTCTTCTATATCCTCGACGCGCGGACCGGGGCGTTCCTGTCGGGCCGGAACTATGTCTATGTGAACTGGGCCAGCGGGCTCGATCCGAAGACGGGGCGGCCGCTCTACAACCCCGATGCGCTCTATGCGCTGAACGGCAAGGACTGGTACGGCATTCCCGGCGGTCTGGGCGCCCATAATTTCGCGGCGATGGCCTATAGCCCGCGCACAGGCCTGGTCTATATCCCGGCCCAGCAGGTGCCGTTTCGGTATTCGGCCCAGCCCGGCGGCTTTACCGCGCACCCGGATAGCTGGAATCTCGGCCTGAACATGGCCAAGGCCGGCATTCCCGACAGGCCCGAGGCCAGGCTGGCCTTCGCCCGCGACCTGAAGGGCTGGATCGTCGCCTGGGATCCGGTGCGGCAGCGCGAAGCCTTCCGGGTCGACCATAAGGGCCCGTGGAACGGCGGCATCCTGGCCACGGGGGGCGACCTGCTGTTCCAGGGTCTGGCGAACGGCGAATTTCATGCCTATGACGCGACCAACGGCCGCGATCTGTTCCGTTTCGCGGCGCAGAGCGGGATCATCGCCCCGCCCGTGACCTATCTGGCCCATGGCAGGCAATATGTCGCGGTGGAGGTCGGCTGGGGCGGAGCTTATCCGCTTATCCTGGGCGGGCTGGCGCGGACCGGCGGCTGGACGGTCAACCGTTCGCGGATCATCGCCTTCTCGCTGGACGGGACGGAAGCGCTGCCGCCGCAGAACGACGCGGGCTTCCTGCCCGTCAGGCCGCCGACGAACGACGCCCCGGCGCGGGCCGGCAACGGCTATTCCGAATATCAGACCTATTGCGCGTCCTGCCATGGCGACGATGCCGAGGCCGGCGGGGTGCTGCCGGACCTGCGCTGGTCGGGGGCGCTCCGCCGGCGGAGCGATTTCTACAACGTCGTCGGATGCGGGGCGCTGACGGCCTTTGGCATGGATCGCTTCGACAGTTCGATGCGGCCGGAGCAGATCGAGGATATCCGCCAGTTCCTGATCAAGCGTGCCAACGACACCTATCGGCGGGAGATCGATGCGCGGCCCAATCCGGCGCCCGTGCCCGCGCCATGACCCTGCCGTCGACCCGCGCCGTCGACATCATGGCATCGGGACGGGAGTGAGCGGGATGCGCGGCAGGCTCGTCATGACGATCGGCGTAATGGTATTGGGCCTGCTGGCGGGCGTTGCATCGGCACGGCCCGATGCGGCAGGCGCGCCGGCACGGCATGACATGACCGGCCGGGCCACGCCGATCGATCGGCCCCTGGTCGATCGGGGGGCCTATGTCGCGCGGCTGGGCGGCTGCGCGGCGTGCCATACCGCGCTGCATGGCCGTGCCTATGCCGGCGGACTGGAGATCAGGACCCCGATCGGTGCGATCTACTCGCCCAACATCACCCCCGATCCGCGCCACGGGATCGGCCGCTACAGTTTCGCGGATTTCGACCGCGCGGTGCGGCGTGGCGTGCGGCGGGACGGGGCGAGCCTGTATCCCGCGATGCCCTATCCCGCGTTCGCGCGCATGACCCAGGAGGACATGCGCGCGCTCTATGCGTATTTCATCCATGGCGTGCGGCCCGTATCGCAGGCCAATCGGCCGGTGGAGATCGCCTGGCCGCTATCGATGCGCTGGCCGCTGGCGGTCTGGCGCGCGCTGTTCGCGCCCGCGCCGGCCGCCTTCGTGC
>NZ_JABXXP010000058.1 GCF_013376155.1 Nguyenibacter vanlangensis | reverse complement strand
ATCACCACGGCGGCGACCGCGAAGCCGGCGTGATAACCCGCCCAGGCGGCCGCGCCGCCGCAGATCAGCGGCCCCAGCACCACCGCGGCATCCTGCACCAGGGCCAGCAATTGAAACGCATCGGCCAGGCGCTCGTCCCCGGGCCGGTAGAGATCGCCCACCTGCGCGTTCAGCGTGTTGGCCAGCGCCAGCCCGCACACCGAGAACGGCAGCCCGAGCACGAAGCTGAAATCGAAGCTCCAGAGCAGCGGCGCCACGGTCAGGCACGCCAGGCCCAGCGCCGTCCCCCAGCGCCGCCCCAGCACGCGGTCCGCCAGCAGCCCGCCCAGGATCTGGACCGGCATCGCGGCGAAGGCCAGCGTGCCGATCAGCGCCGCGGCCAGCGCCTGGCCCCTCACCTGGCTTCCCTGGCCGGCGCCGATCTCCCACCCCAGCAGGTGCCGCAATCCCCAGCCCCCCAGCACGGCCGGATGCGCCGCGGCATTGAACAGGACATGCGCCAGGTACAGGACCATGATCGACTGGGCGCCATAGCGCGTGAAATACCAGGCCCCCTGGGCCACGGCGATCACGCCCAGGCCAGGAGGATGCCCAAGGAACCGGTGGGAGCGCGTCCCGCCATCGATTCGTCTCATAGGGTTCCCAAGGCGCGCACCGCCCACTCCGGATGCCGGTCACAAAGGCAAACCCTGCCAGATCGGCGCCGGTCGGGGGAAGCCCCCTTCGGTCGGCCCGCTACCGCTTGGGCGTGGTCGCCACGTCCAGCCAGACTGCCAGCAGCAGGATGACGCCCTTGACGATCATCTGCCAGTACGTGTCCACGCCCTGCATGGACATGCCGTTATCCAGCGTGGCCATGATCAGCGCGCCGATCAGCGCCCCGAACACGGTGCCCGCCCCGCCGCGCATCGACGTGCCGCCAATGATGCACGAGGCGATCGCGTCCAGCTCCTGCAGCGACCCGGCCGAGGGCGATCCGGCCGCCAGCCGGGCCGTGGTGGCAATGCCCGCCAGCGCGGCCATCGCCCCCATCAGCGCGAAGACGCACAGCTTGACCAGTTGGACATTGATGCCCGACAGCCTCGTCGCTTCCAGATTGCCGCCGATCGCATAGATGCGGCGGCCGAACACGCTGCGCCGCGCCATCAGCGTAAAGACGCCCAGCAGGATCAGCACCATCAGCACCGGCAGCGGCACGCCGCGATAGGCATCCAGAATGCCGAAGAAGGCCGCGATCGCCACCGCATAGCCCGCCAGCCGGGCCGCATCCAGCACCATCGACGGGACCGGCAGCCCGTATTCCGCGCGCTTGGCGCGGTTGCGCAGCACCGAGACGGCCAGCGTCGCGAAGACCACGATCCCCAGCCCATAGCTGGCATAGCGCGGCAGATAGCTCTGCGCGATGGCGACGAACCCGGGCGAGATCGGCGCGATCGTCACCCCGCCCGTGGTGCCCAGCAGCACGCCGCGCCAGGCCAGCAATCCCGCCAGGGTCACGATGAAGGACGGAATCCGCAGATAGGCCACCCAATAGCCGTTGAACGCGCCCAGCAGCGCGCCCAGCAGCAGCACCGCCGGCACCGTGACGTAAAGCGGCAGGTGGTACTGGTTGTCCAGGATCGCCGCCAGCCCGCCCAGCAATCCCAGCATCGAGCCGACCGACAGGTCGATCTCACCCGAGATGATCACGAAGACCATGCCGCTGGCCAGCATGCCGGTGATCGCCATCTGCCGAAGCAGGTTCGACAGATTGCGCGCGGTCAGGAAATCCCCGTCCGTCTGCCAGGCGAAGAAGGCCCAGATGATGGCGATCGCCACCAGCAGCGCCAGGATCTTGTAGCGCGCGAACAATCCCTTGACATGTTCGGCGCGCAGCATCCCCCGCGCGGCCTGGGCCGCGCCGGTCGCGGGATGGGGCAGGGGGGGCTCGATGGTCGGCGCTTGGGTCATGGTCCCGAAATTCCGCAAGGTCGTTTCAATAGGGTCTCGTTGTCGGCTCCGGCCCGGACAGGGCTCAGGCCGCCTGGCGCGCGGGCGTTATGGCCGCCGTCAGGATGCGCTCCTGCGTCAGCGTCTCGTCATTGATGAAATCACCCCGCAGCTCGCCCTCGCCGATGACCAGGACGCGGTCGCTGATGCCCAGGATCTCGGGCAGTTCGGACGAGACCATGATGATCGACATCCCCTCCTTCACCAGGGCGAACATCAGCTTGTAGATCTCGTATTTCGCGCCGACATCCACGCCGCGCGTCGGCTCGTCCAGGATCAGGACCCTGGGCCTGGGTTCCAGCATCTTGGAAATGACGGCCTTCTGCTGGTTGCCGCCCGAAAGATTGGAAATGGCCAGCAGCGGACTCGCGGTCTTGATCCGCAGCCTGTCGATGGCGGTGCGGATATCCGCGAATTCCCGGTGCTCGTCGATCAGCCCGGCATGGGCGAAATCCTCCAGCACCGACAGGGTGATGTTGTATCCCACCCCCAGGCCCGGCACGATGCCCTGCAGCTTGCGGTCCTCGGGCACCATGCAGATGCCGTGCCGCACCGCCTCGCGCGGCGAGCGGATACGCAGTTTTGCGCCGTCCAGCCGGATCTCGCCCGAATACTGCCCGGGATAGGCCCCGAACAGCGCGCTGACCAGTTCCGTGCGCCCCGCGCCGACCAGCCCCGCAATGCCCAGGATCTCGCCCCGCCGCAGCGCGAACGATACGTTGTCCACCCGCTTGCGCAGCGGATTGTTCAGGTCGAGGCACGTCATGCCGATCGCTTCCAGCACGACGTCGCCGATCGGGTGCGCCTCGCGCGGGAACAGGTTGCCCATGTCCCGCCCGACCATCATGCGGATGATGTCGCCGATCGTCAGGTCGCCGATCGGCGCCGCGCCCACGAACCGCCCGTCGCGAATCACCGTGACCGTATCGGCAATCTCCTGGATTTCCTCCAGCTTGTGCGAGATATAGACGCAGGCCGTGCCGCGCGCCTTCAGGTCCTTGACCAGCCGCAGCAGGATGGCGGTCTCGGCCTTGGTCAGGGACGAGGTCGGCTCGTCCAGGATCAGCAGCTTCGCCTTCTTGCTCAGCGCCTTGGCGATCTCGATCAGTTGCTGCTCGCCCCCCGCATAGGACGACACGGGCAGGACGACGTTGATATGCCCCATCCGCAGGTCCGACAGCAGCCGCGCCGCTTCCAGGTTCATGCGGTCGAAATCGATCAGGCCGGCCGCCGTGCGCGGCTCGCGGCCCAGAAAGATGTTCTCGGCGACCGACAATTGCGGAACCAGCATCAGCTCCTGGTGGATGATGACGATCCCGGCCTCCTCCGTCTCGCGGATGGAGGCCGCGCGCAGCTCGGCCCCCTGCCACAGGATGGTGCCGCCCCAGGTGCCATAGGGATAGACAGCGGACAGCACCTTCATCATCGTCGATTTCCCGGCGCCGTTCTCGCCGCACAGCCCGACGCATTCGCCGGGGCGGACGCGCAGATCGATGCCGTCCAGCGCCTTCACCCCAGAAAAATCCTTGGTGATATTCCGCATTTCCAGAAGATACTCGGACATCGTCGTCCTTTCCCCGGCGGGGCCGGCCAGGGAAGGGGCCGGACGGCTCCGGCCCCGCGCCCATCCGTCCCGGGTGCCGGCCAGAGCCGCATCCGTTCCCGGATACGGCTCCAGCTCATTGTTTTAACAGCACGTTATCCGATCGGATAACGCCCTATTGCGCGTTGATCTGGGCCTGGGTGTAGTACCCGTCCTTGACCACCTGGTCGACATTGGCCCGGCTCAGCGCGATCGGGGTCAGCAGGATCGTGTCGACATCCTTCGTCCCGTTATTCATCTTGGTGGTGAAGGCCGGTTTTTCACCCCTGGCCAACTGCACCGCCAGCTTGGCGGCGGTCGAGGCGATCAGCTTGATCGGCTTGTACACCGTCATGGTCTGCGTGCCCTTGACGATACGCTGCACGGCGGCCAGGTCCGCGTCCTGGCCGCACACCGCCGTCTTGCCCGCCAGTCCCTGCGCCGCCAGCGCCTGGATCGCCCCGCCGGCCAGGCCGTCATTCGACGCCACGATGCCCTGGATGTTGTTGTTATTGGCCGTCAGCGCGTTTTCCGTGATCGACAGCGCGGCGGTGGCGCTCCATTCGGGTACCCATTGCGCACCCACGATCTTGATCTTTCCCGCCTCCACCAGCGGCTGCAGCACCGTCATCTGGCCTTGGCGCAGCAGCTTGGCGTTGTTGTCCGTCG
This sequence comes from Nguyenibacter vanlangensis, assembly GCF_013376155.1. Lineage (GTDB taxonomy): Bacteria > Pseudomonadota > Alphaproteobacteria > Acetobacterales > Acetobacteraceae > Gluconacetobacter > Gluconacetobacter vanlangensis. The sequence continues at coordinate 5,912 of NZ_JABXXP010000058.1, read as the reverse complement.
GCGCTCCGCCCAGCAGATAATAATTGCCGCGCGGCGCGGCATCGACCACGCCCTGGGCCTGCATCTCGCCCACGCGCACATTGTCGAACGACACATAGGCATCGATGTCGCTGTCCAGGATCAGGCGATCATACGAAATCACCTTGATGCCCGCCTGCTTCGCCTCGGCGATCGTATTGGTCAGGACCTTGCTGTTGAACGGCACGATGACGATCACGTCCATGCCGCGCGCGATCAGGTTCTCGATCTGCGCGTTCTGGCGGCTTTCGCTGGCATCCGCCGACTGCACGTTCACGGTCGCGCCCAGCGCCTTGGCGGCCGCCACGAAATAATCGCGGTCATGCGCCCAGCGCTCCACGCGCAGATCGTCGATCGAAAACCCGATCTTCGGATGCTGCGCCGATGCGTGGGCCGGATGGGAACCGGCGGCGGCCAGTCCGAATGCGAGCGCACAGCCCAGGACGACCCGCCGCGATACGCCGGCATGCCCAAGGGAATTCCCTGCGGGCGCCGTGCGCGGAAACTTGCACAGAAACACTCTTCTTCTCCTCGCGCCGCCCGGCGGTGGTCCGCCATGGCCCGGCTTCTGAGTTCGGTCTTGTCGCCGACATTGACAGGTCAGCACGTCGCCGCCCGCGCCGCAATGCACGACCACCGGCATTTTCTTCATTTTATCTTGAATAGACGCTGGAATAGGCGCCGGGAAATATTTGCCGTGACCACACGTTGTCGCCGGTTTCGCCTTGGACGGACCGCACTGCACCAGGGTACTGCACCAGGGTGGGCGCATCGGTTCGGCCGGCATGTTTTTCGATTGGCGTCTTGCACGCGCTCTTCACGGCCCGTCCGGATGAATGACGGGGCCGCGATCTCCGGCGCCCCTCCGCCGTCAGCGCAAAAAAAACGGCCGGGCATGCCGCCCGGCCGGGTGTAGAAAACGTCGCCTGTCCGCCGGCGCTCAGCCCACCATGCCGGCGGCGGCCATCAGCAAATGCATCAGCGTCGCCAGCACGCCCAGGGCCAGCACGCTGGCGCCCCAGATCGCCACCAGCCATCCCAGCCGCTTCATCCAGGGCCGGCGCATCGCGATCCCCTCCGTCCGCGTCACGGCCGGCGCCTCAATGATAGCCCTCGTTCGACGTCACCTTGCCGCGGAACACGTGATAGGCCCACGCGGTATAGGTCAGGATGACCGGGATGATGAACAGCGTGCCGACCAGGGCGAAGCCCATGCTCTCCGGCGGGCTGGCGGCGGCGCGGAAGGACACGCCCGGCGGGATGATGTTCGGCCACAGGCTGATCGCCAGCCCGCTATAGCCCAGGAACAGCAGCACCAGCGTCAGCAGGAACGGCCCGGCATTCGGCGTGCCGCGCAGCAGGCGCAGCATCAGCGCGCCGACCGCCAGGATCAGCACCGGCACCGGCGCGAAATAATACAGGTTGGGCAGCGAGAACCAGCGCGCGGCGATCGCCGGATGGCTCAGCGGCGTCCACAGGCTGACGATGGCGATGACCGCCAGCAGCGCCAGCGTCACCCACCGCGCGCACGCGATCATCCGCGCCTGCAGGTCGCCCGCCGTCTTCATCGTCAGCCAGGTGGCGCCCAGCAGCGCATAGGCCACGATCAGCCCCAGCCCGGTGAACACGCTGAACGGCGACAGCCAGTCGAACGCCCCGCCCAGATAGGACGGACCGCTGACATGGAAGCCGTCGATGAACGCCCCCAGCGACACGCCCTGGAAGAAGGTCGCGCCATAGGACGACACCGCGAACATCTTGTCCCAGAACGGCCGGTGCGCCGCATCGGCCTTGAAGCGGAATTCAAACGCCACCCCGCGGCAGATCAGCCCGGCCAGCATCAGGATCAGCGGCAGGTACAGCGCGCTCAGCAGCAGCGAATAGGCCAGCGGGAACGCGCCGTACAGCGCCGCCCCGCCCAGCACCAGCCAGGTCTCGTTGCCGTCCCAGACCGGTGCCACCGTATTGACCATCAGGTCACGGTCCTCCCGGTCATGGACGAAGGGGGACAGGATGCCGATACCCAGGTCGAACCCGTCCATGATGACGTACATCATCAGGCCGAACGCGATGATGACGACCCAGATCAGCGGAAGATCGATACCCATTGCCTTGTTCCGTCGCTCAGGGGTTCAGTTCAACGATTCGGTCGCCGCCGACAGCGGGCGGGCCGGGCGCTTGTCCAGCTCGTCGCCCACCGGGGTGACGGTGTGCTCGTCCGGCCCGTGCGCGGCCAGCTTCAGCAGATAGCCGATGCCCGTGCCGAACACCGTGCAATACAGCACGACGAAGATCAGCAGGCTCAGGCTCAGCGTCATCGCCGAATGGGCCGACACCGCGTCCGCCGTGCGCATCACGCCATAGACCACCCAGGGCTGGCGGCCGATCTCGGTCGTCAGCCAGCCGGCCAGCAGCGCGACCAGGCCCGACGGCCCCATCACCAGGCAGGCGCGCAGGAACAGCCGGTTGCTGTACAGCCTGCCCGCCCAGCGCAGCACCAGCGCCACCACGCCCAGCAGCAGCATCAGCATGCCCAGCCCCACCATCACGCGGAAGGTCCAGAAGATCACCGTGGCATTCGGCCGGTCTTCGGGCTTGAAGTCCTTCAGCCCCGGAATCGTGCCGCTCCAGCTATGGGTCAGGATCACGCTGCCCACATGCGGGATCTCGATGGCATAGCGCGTGGTCTCGCTCTTCATGTCCGGAATGCCGAACAGGATCAGCGGCACGCTCTCGCCGGGCGGGTTCTCCCAGTGGCCCTCGATCGCCGCCACCTTCGCCGGCTGGTATTCCAGCGTGTTGCGGCCATGCAGGTCGCCGACCAGGATCTGGATCGGCGCCACCACCAGCACCATCCACATCGCCATCGACATCATGGTGCGGATGCGCGCATCGTCCCGCCCGCGCAGCAGGTGCCACGCCGCCACCGCGCCGACGAACAGCGCCGTGGCCAGGAAGGCCGCGATACCCATATGCGCCAGCCGGTACGGGAAGGACGGGTTGAAGATGATCTGCAGCCAGTCCGCCGGCACGATCCGCCCGTCCGCGATGCGATAGCCCTGCGGCGTCTGCATCCAGCTGTTCGAGGCCAGGATCCAGGTCGCGGAAATCAGCGTGCCGATCGCCACCATGACGGTCGAGAAGAAATGCAGCCCCCGCCCGACCTTGTCCCAGCCGAACAGCATGACCCCCAGGAACCCCGCCTCCAGGAAGAAGGCCGTCAGGACCTCATAGGTCAGAAGCGGCCCCGTGACGCCGCCGGCATAGCTGGAGAAGTAGCTCCAGTTGGTCCCGAACTCATAGGACATGACCAGGCCGGACACCACGCCCATGGCGAAATTCACGGCGAACAGCTTGGACCAGAAATGGTACAGGTCCTTGAAGACCGTATTGCCCCGCCACAGCCACAACCCCTCCAGCACGGCCAGGTAGCTGGCCAGCCCGATGGTGATCGCCGGAAACAGGATGTGGAATGAAACGGTAAAACCGAACTGTATGCGGGCAAGCGTCAGTGGATCGAGCGCGTGCATGAATCCGCTCCCATGCAGATGCTAAGAACTGGACCTATCTCTTCCACAACGCGGCAGCGGAAGACAGCCCTCTGAACACGAAAATTTGAATGAAATGTCCGAAACCCGACATTCTTTCGCGCCCGACCGCGCGCCCGCAAGGCGCCGCGTCGCTCGGGTATCGTGCGTAACCAATTTATAAATAAAGATAAAATTTCACGATGTCCAGCGACCCGACGGAATTCGCCACGGTCCACCGGATGGTTCATCCGGACTCGGACCTAGCCCCCGCTTCCTCATGCGGTGTGGCCACGGCGCGGCACGCCCGGCGCTCCTCCAGTCGTCCCTCCGGTCTCCGTGGCCCCATCCGCTCCGCGATCCCTGCCCGAACGGCCGCGCCGTGGCCCGGTCGGCTCCCGCTGCCTGTCACAAAACCGGGCGCTCCCGGCCGCGCGGGACAAAAACACGGACCGGCCGATATTTCCTTGAATCGGTCGGTAGAATCCTCCTAACACAGACACACATCCGGGGCGTTCCCAGCCCTCGCCACGTCTGCCTTTTCGCGCCAGGTCCGGCCTGGCGGTGCCGAGCATCGCGCCTCCGGCGTCTTGCAGACGGTCGTGACCGTTCTCTCTCAGAACAGATTTGTCCAGACCATCGATTTTCGTTTCGAAAATTAAAGATAAAGGGCCAATTGGAATGGAGAAACGCCTGTTTCATACTATTGACGGCCTGCGCGGTCTCGCGGCGGCGGCCGTCGTTCTCCTGCACATGGGCATGATTTTTCCCCATGCCTGGTACCCTCCGGGCGCCTATCTTGCCGTGGACCTGTTCTTCGGCCTCAGTGGCTTCGTTCTGGCCGAGGCCTATGCGGCACGGCTCGAGGCCGGATTGCCGATTTCAGCCTTCCTGCGCGAACGCGTATTGCGTCTCTGGCCGCTCTACACGCTGGGGTTGTCGATCGGCGCCGCTGCAACCACGGTCAAGGTGCTCTGTCACCACGCGCCTGTCTCGGCCCTGTTTTCGTTTCCGCTGGCGCTCGTCTATTTTCCCTGGTCTGGCAGCCAGGGAGAACTCTATCCCTTGAATCTGCCGGCCTGGTCTCTCTTTTACGAATTGCTCGTCAACACCCTCATGGCCGCCACCTGGCGACGCCTCAGCAATCAGGCCCTGGCCGGACTGATCGGCTGCTGCGCGCTCGGCCTGGTCGCCGCCGCGTGGATCACGGGCTCCCTCAACGCCGGCTTCACCTGGGGCGGCGCACCCATCGCCGTGGCGCGGGTCGGATTCTCGTTTTTCCTCGGGATTCTCCTCTGGCGCGCGCGTCTGCGCCCCATCGGGTTCAGCGCCTGGGTTCCGATGACCATCCTGGTGGTCGGATTGGTGGCCGACATGGCCCCTGTGCCGCATGGCGCGGCCGATCTTCTGGCCGTGTTCCTGCTGTTCCCGCTGATCATCTGGCTCAGCGGATCGGTACAGCCCTCCGGCCCCAGCCTGCCCGTGTTCAAGGCGCTGGGGGCCGCGTCCTACGCGGTCTACACCGTGCACGAACCGATCCTCCAATGCATCGCCTCGGTCATCAACAAGGGGTTCGGCATCTCGCTCGCCACGATCCCCTTGTGGGATTGCGTCGCCATGCTGATCGGGCTGTTCCTGCTGTCCCTGCGCCTGAACGCGCTGGACCTGACGGTGCGGCATCATCTGCGGCGACTGGTCCGCCCCCTCCCGTCCTCCGGTCCCATCCTGGCGGCTCCATCCTACAGGCCCAGTTCCGACAGGCCGGGATGATCCGCCGGCCGCGGTCCGCTGCGCGCCCAATGGAACAGGCGCGCTTCGGGGGAAATCGGCAGGTCGTTGATGCTCGCATGGCGCTGCCGCATCAGTCCGGCCGCATCGAATTCCCAATTCTCGTTCCCATAGGACCGAAACCACGACCCGGCCGCATTCCGCCATTCATAGGCAAAGCGCACGGCGATCCGATCGCCGCTCCAGGCCCATAACTCCTTGATCAGCCGATATTCGGCCTCGTCCTGCCATTTGCGTGCCAGAAACGCGACGATCGCCGCGCGTCCGCGAATGAATTCCGACCGGTTGCGCCATTGGCTGTCGGGGGTATAGGCCAGCGCGACCCGCTCCGGGTCGCGGGAATTCCAGGCATCTTCGGCCGCGCGCACCTTCTGCGCCGCACTCTCGCGGCTGAAGGGCGGCAAAGGCGGGCGCACTGCGCCCATCGCGTCGGTCATCCTGTCCATCTCCCGAAAAAGCGCCGCATATTTGGCGCTGTCATTGTCCGGCGGCCATTGTCCGGCCGGCGGGTCGAACCCCGGCTCCGCCGCCCCCCATGCTGTCGCCGCGCCGGCTCACCGCTCCGCCGGCTGCGCCCCC
>NZ_JABXXP010000057.1 GCF_013376155.1 Nguyenibacter vanlangensis | reverse complement strand
CGGCGGCGATGCGGCCGGGCGGGAGGGGCGGCAGGTGGGGGGTGTCGTCGGTCATGCGCGGCTCTTAACGGAAATTGGCCGCCGGGAAAATGACGGCGGGGGACACGGAACAGGATCATGGACGTACAATTGTCGAAAGGCCCGGGATCGCGGGCGCTGCTTGCGGCGGTCATCGGGATGGGCGTGTTGCTGGTGGTGGGTTCGCTGGTGCTGGTGGGGGTGCTGGTCCACCGGATTTCCCACCCCCATCCGGCGCCCGGCCTGCCGGAAGCCGATCATGCCGCCGCCGGCCTCGGCGCCGCGTGGCCGTTCGAAGGACCCCATGGCCAACTGACGCTGAACGAACCGCCGGGCACCCACATTACCGGCATGACCCGCCAGGGCAACGGGCTGCTGGCGGTTTCGCTGTCGGGGGGCGGGCCCGACCGCGTCATCCTGTGGGATCTGGCCCATGCCCGTGTCGCAGCACGGCTGGTTCTGACGCCGTGAGGTGAAGGCCGCCGCGTAATGGACTGGATTCAATGGATCTTGGCGATCTCGGGAAAATGACCATCCGGTGAATATTTCTGTTCAAGGTGGGTTGCGTCCCGGTCCGCGATGGCATAGAAGCTGCCTCGTCCAGCGTCCCGTTCGTCTAGCGGCCTAGGACACCGCCCTTTCACGGCGGTAACACGGGTTCGATTCCCGTACGGGACGCCATCTCAATATAGAGATACGGACGATAGAGCTATAACGCCGTTTGCGCCCGTTTTGCGGTCGTGGGTTCTGGCGGGCTTTTCGGACGAAAGACTCTCAGCCATATCGGGACTGACGGCCTGGCTGCCGGCATGGCGGGCGCTGCCTGGGTGCGTTCCGTATCTGCCTTCGCCTGAGCCCGAATGGCCGCCAGCCCGACAATCCGCTTCTTGAGCCCAGCGTCATTCAGATCGGTCGTGCCTGGCTCGATCGCGTCATAGAGCCGGCCTGGCCGTTGCTCCTGCTGCTCGGCCTCGGTGATGCGCCTGGTGAGTTCGGCCAGATGCTCGCGGCGATCGATGATGCTGGAGAGTATCGTTTCCGGCCATTCCGGCCGAAGCGGACTTTCCTGCAGATGGTTCGCAATGAGATGGGCAAGCTTGTCCATGAGGATCGAGCGCCCCTCACACCCGTCTTGCCGCCGCAGCGACAGCCTGCCCCATCGCGGATGAGCGGGATCCCTGCGGTCCGGCACGCTCATTCTTCCGGACCTCGACGCTAAAAAATCCCGTTTCATCGCCAACTGCCCGATCTTGGCATACAGATCGTCGCCCCGCTTCTGCGCCAAGCGCGGGGGCGCCATGACGCAACTCACTAGCAAGGGCGGCTCGGGAGGCATGTATCGCTTTACTCCTGCTCGACTAAGGCGCGTCAGGACGACGCGCGCTGCTCGGCTTGGCACGTTCGGGGGGCTTCCGGAAACCGAAGGCGGCCAACGGCAATGACCTGGCGCTGACGCGCCGGATCGACGAGCTGTTTCCGACCTGGCCGTTTCCGGGCCTGTGGCGGATGACGGCGATGCTGCGGGGGGAAGGGCGTCTGGTGAACCGCAAGCGCGCCCGTCATCTGATGCGTGAGAGCGCAGCATTATCCAGCACGGCATTCAGCCTTTTCGCTTCGGAAACCTCCCGGGTTCTTAACGGGTCTTCCATTTATAGAATGTCGCGTCGCTGATCCCGCTGGCGGCAGGAAGCCATGTCATCATGGTCAATACTGGCGGTCATGATGATCTGTACGGCCGGGCAGTTCAATTTCCGACAGGTGTCGTCCCTGTAGCAGGGGACAAATGCTTCCAATCACTTGTCAAGAGAGATGCAATATGCCATGGCGCATCCACTTCAATGCTTCGTGCCCACAGAAATGGACGGTATCAATGACCTACGGGGTCCGCCTGTCTCTCCTTGCAACCGTGCTGTTTCTTCCTGTCCTGGGCGCTGCTCATGCGGAGACTGCCAGCACACTGGCCCAGCAGGGGCTTACGGACGGCCTGTCGATCGTCGATGATGCAGGCTCGGAAAGCTTCTATCTTCGCGTTCCCTCCGACGTCACGCTCGCCAATCCCAGCGTGAGACTTCATCTCGAAGTCGCACCGAGTCTGCTGCGCGGCTCGAGCGTGCAGGTCTTCATCAACGGCGTTCCGCGCACGCAAATTCCAATCGGCGAACTCGCGGGAACCGCGACCGAGCGGCAGGTCTCCCTCCCGCTGAGCCCGAACGACCTCAAGAGCCGCTTCATCGCAGTGCGCGTGGTGCCTGTCTTCATCGGCGTTGCAATGCCCTGCATCACGGAGAGGGCCAATCGCGGCTATCTCCGTATCCTTCCCGATAGCGGGCTGCTGTTCGATGACGCCCATACGGCGCGCCAGACGGTCCGCGCCTTCCTGAGCCTGCTTGGGCCGTCGCCCCGCGTGCGGCTTCCCGGCGGCGCGGTGACCCCGCAGGAGTTCCGCACGATCCTGGCGGTGGCGAGCTATCTGCGTTCGCAGGGGCGCCAGCCCGTGTGGCAGAATGATGCGTCCATGCCGGCCGATATCGTCATCTCGCGCGACAGGTCCGCACGCGGGCTTGCGCTGATGCACGACCCCGCCGGCGGAACGTCGCTGGTCGTTTCGACCCTCGCCCCGCAGGCGCTGCTTCTCGGCCCGTGGACCGACCTTCTGGCTTCGGACCAGTTCTCGTCCAGCACTACGCCGAACCAGGTGGACGGCCCGGCCTCCCGTGCGCTCACCCTCGCCCAGTTCGGCGTCACGGCCGAAGCCGTTCCTCTGGACGGACGCGCCACATGGACGTTCTCGCTTCCCCCGGAAACGATGCGTCGTCGCCAGCCGGACGGGCTGCACCTCAATCTCGTCGTGCCGCCCAGCCTGCCCGGCAATCCGCTGCTGCTGCACGTCTTCGACAACGGCTCGCTGCGAAACGTCGTGGCGCTGCCCGAGCTGGGCGGCCCCGTTTCCGTCAACCTGCCGCTCGTTGAGGCGAACGGGCCGATCAGCGATTCGCTTCGCCTCGTCCTCGTCAGGCAGAACGACACCGGCAACTGCCAGGGGACGCTGGCCCATTCCTGGGCGCAGATCCTTCCTTCCTCGACCGTCACGACGAAGGGCATCGCCCCGGCGGACACGCTCGACACGATCGGACGCAGCTTCGAGGCGCGTGCGCCCGTCTATCTCCCGCCCGATGCGCTCCGCGACCCGGCGGCATGGATGCCGCTTCTCTCGGGCGTCGTGAACGATCTCAGGCTCAATCCCTACAACCTGACGATCCATGCGGATACTTCCGTCCCCGCGCCGGGCCAGACGTTCCTGTGGCTGCGTCCGGAGACGCCTGACGGCTTCTCCGCGCCGATCCGTTTCGACCAGGGCCGCATCCGCATCGTCGAGAGCAACGGGAACATCCTGCTCGATTCTCCGCCGCTTCCGACGATCGAGTTCGCGACCGTCCTGCGTCGCGGCGGCGATCGCGGGCTGTGGATCAAGAGCGACGTCGATGCCGCAGCGATCCGGCCGCTCGGGTTCGATACAGCGCCGGGTGATCTCGTTCTCATGGACCGCAACGGCCAGATCACGAGCATCGATACCCGCGTCTTCCCCGCGGGCACGGATCGCGCCCCGGCGGTCTCGTACCCGGAGAGCCAGTCCTGGCTCGATCGCGTGCAGAACGCGCGCCTGTGGGTGCTTGGCGGCGGGTTGTTCGCGCTTACCCTGATCTTCCTGTCGATCCTCGACAAGCTGCGTCGTCATCATCCCGATGGGCGCGACTCCTGAGATGGGGGCTGGCCGCACCATATCCATCGCCCGGTTCTGCAATGTCCTGGCCACGATGGCGCTGGCCCTCGCGGGGGTATCCGCCGCCCCAAGGGAGGGGCGTGCCGCCGCATGGACGCAGCCGGCGGGCCAGGGAATCGTCATCATCCAGGAGGATCGCTGGAGCGGAACCCACGGGTTCAACGACAGCCATGATCTCTTCCGTTTTCCCAACAATGGCGAAAGCTACGTCAACCAGACGAACGTCTATGTGGAATACGGACTGACCAACAAGCTGACCCTTCTGGGCAATTTCTGGCTGAACCAGGTCGGCTACGACAATGATTTCGGCAAGACCGAAAATTTCGGTTTCGGCGACCAGGAGTTCGGTGCGCGCTACAAGATGCGCCCGCTCGGTTTCCTGAACGGCCCGTGGGTCGGCTCGTCGCAGCTTCTGATCGGCGTCCCGACCTATCGGGTCCATAATGTCAGCCAGCCTCTGGGCGTCGGCGGTGTCGCCGTGGAGCTTCGCCACGCGATCGGGCGGCCGTACCTGCTCTTCGGGCACTGGTCCTATATCGACCTCAGCGGCGGCATACGCTTCCGCACGGGGCGCGGCGCCGATGAGTTGCGGTTCGACGCGGCGCATGGGACGCTGCTGTGGGGCGGGTTCACCCTGATGGAGGAATTCAGCCAGATTCAGACACTGGACAACGGCGTGGCCTTCAATGTCGGGAACCCGATCAGCAGCACCAATTTCGATTTGACGAAGATGCGCTTCTCGCTTCTCAAGCGCCTCGGTCCCGTAAGCATACAGGCGGGATACGAACGCGATCTGGCTGGCCGCAACACGGGCAGCGGCGGTGGCCCCTTCGTGGGGATATGGATCCCGTTCGGGGGCAGCGGGCATTGGGCGCCGTGACGGGAGTTCGCAGATCATGACCCAGCCTCTCGGCAAGCTCCCGTTTGGGCAGTTCCTGGTCGATAATGGCCATCTCACGGCAGGGCAGGTCGAGGCCGCGCTCGATCTCCAGAAATCCTGGAAGTCCCGCCTCGGTGACATCATCCTGTCACGACGCTGGATGAAGTCTGTCGTGTTCTATCGCGAGCTGGCGCGGTTCCACGGGCTTTCCTTCGTCGACCTGATGCAGGAAACTCCGGACGCCACCCTGTTCGACCCTGCCGAGATCGACGTTTACGCGACACGATCCTTTCTCCCCTGGCGCCGGAACGAGGCGGGTGGCATTGCCTTCGCCCTCGCCGACCCATCGCCCGAGCTGATGGCCGACCTCCGCCGCCGTCATGGGCCGCAGACATCCTTCGTGGGAACCGGCAGGTTCGACACCGTGTGGCGCTTGCAGGAATTCGGACAGAAAACCCTCTCCGACGACGCGCTTCACGCGCTCTACAGGCTGAACCCGCAGCATTCAGGCCGCGTGGTCTTCACGACCCGTCAGATCGTGTTCCTCTACCTCGTGGCGGCCATTCTCTTTTCGGCGTTCTGCCTCTGGCCGGAGACGACCTTCTTCGTTACCAACCTCATCGCCGCGCTGATATTCTTCGCCAGCTTCGCGCTCAAGTTCGCTCTCTCCTGCGTCGCGAGCCGACGCGACGTGGACGTGAAGGTGAGCGATGCCGAATTCGCGACGCTCAAGGACGAGGATTTTCCCGTCTATACCATTCTCGTCCCGATGTACAAGGAACCGGATGTTCTTCCGATCCTTGTCAACGCGCTCCGCAATCTCGATTACCCGCTCTCCAAGCTGGACGTGAAACTGGTTCTGGAAGAGGACGATCACGAGACGATCGACGCCGCGAAGAAGCTGGCCTTGGAATCCACCTTCGAGATCATTCGCGTTCCGCCGTCCCAGCCGCGAACCAAGCCCAAGGCCTGCAACTACGCGCTTCGCTTTGCCCGGGGCGAGTTCCTGACGATTTATGACGCCGAGGACAAGCCGGAGCCGAGCCAGCTCAAGAAGGTGCTGATGGCCTTCCGAAAGATGCCGGCGAACACCGTGTGCATTCAGGCGCGCCTGAACTACTACAACGCCACCGAGAACTGGCTTACGAGGATGTTCACCCTCGAATACACCTCGTGGTTCGACCTGTATCTGCCGGCGCTGGAGTTCCTTCGCATACCGATCCCCCTGGGGGGCACGTCGAACCATTTCCGCATAGACGCCCTGCGCTCGCTGAAGGCATGGGACCCCTACAACGTCACCGAGGATGCCGATCTGGGCGTTCGCATCACGCAGCGCGGATGGAAGGTGGCGGTGGTGAATTCCACGACCTATGAGGAGGCGAATGTCAGCATCCCGAACTGGATCCGCCAGCGTTCGCGCTGGCTCAAGGGCTACATGCAGACTTATCTCGTCCATATGCGCCACCCGATCGACTTCTACCGCAAGACGGGCGGCGTGGGCTTCTGGGGGTTCCAGTTCTTCATCGGCGGGACGTTCATGACGGCGCTTCTGGCACCGTTCTTCTGGGCGATCCTTCTTCTCTATACCGTTCTGGGCATCAAGATCGGGATCGGCGCCTTTTCGGGTCGCATAATCCTTCTGAACTCGATCAACCTTCTGCTTGGAAACGGTTTTCTGATCTATACCTACCTTCTGTGCTGCTTCAAGAGACGCTACCAGCACCTCGCGCCCTATGCCCTGACCGTGCCGTTCTACTGGGCGCTCCAGTCCATCGCGGTCTACAAGGGGCTGATCCAGCTCATCACGAAGCCCTTCTACTGGGAGAAGACGCAGCACGGGCTGAGCAAGCATACCGCCAGCGAGCTTGAGGGGATCAGCCCGTGATCCTGACCCGGTTCTGCATCACGTCCTGGGTCGCCGTGATCTTCGGCCTGGCGGCCTATACCCTTTTCGGCCACGGCTATGTCAGCGATCTCACCCTTCGCCAGATCGCGGACCACATGGTCCGGGGCCTGCCCAACGGCAACCATTTCACGGCCTCACTTCCCTATGACATCCCCGATGCGATCTATGAGGGCGTGGCGCCGCTTCTGGGCGAACTCCACGGCATCGTGCCGACGGCGCTTTCGCTCGTTGCCGGGTCGCTGCTCGTCGGGCTTGTCGCCGCCCCTCGCGCCGGGCGGCCCTCTCCCGTCTGGACGGGTCTCGTCGCCTTGACGATCGCCCTGAACCCGATCGTGCTGTGGTCCGCTACGGCCATGGGCGGGAAGGCGGTTGCGGTTCTCGTCTTCGGGCTGGTCTGTTCCGCCGTGACGCGCGTGGCGGAAAAGCCGGATATCGGCGGGTTCCTGCTGCTCGCCCTGGGTTCGGCGATCTTCCTGTTCACCGATCCGACGGCCGTCGTCGTCATGCTCGGGCTGATCCCCTGGATCGGGCTGATGCGCACGACGGGCGACGCGAGCGAGCGGCCGGTGGCCTATCTTCTCGTCGTCGGCACGCCGGTCGTGATGTCCCTGCTTGCCCTCGGCTATCTTCACTGGACCGGGCTGGGCACGTTCTCGCCCTTCCTCGCCCCCCTCAATGCCGGGACCGGGCAGGATTTCTCATGGGACGGGCCGTTGCGGAGCACGGCGATGGCGGACCGTCTCGAGAGGGTTCCGTATTTCGCGCTTGCCGGCCTGGCCTTCTTTCCGACGGTCTTTCTGCTCACCCCGAGCCTCGACAAGCCGGTACGCCGCGCATCGGCCGTCATGTTGCTGACGGTGCTTTCGGCGCCCGCGATCTGCGCCGCCGCCATGTTGCCGTTCCACGCACTGGATTACCTGCCCTATTTCCTGGCGCCCCTGGTCGTTCTCGCCCGCTATACCCCGCGGCGGCGACGCCTGACCGTGCTTGCGGCGCAGGTCGCCTCGCTCGGGCTCGGCTGGTCGCTCCTCGCCGTGCCGGGTTCCTCCCTGACGAATGGCTGGGCGCAGGCCCTCACCGGGAGGCACGTCCTGAGCGACGCCGCCGAGCGCGGCGCCGCCGCCTGGATTGTCCGGTCGTCCCAGCCCATCGCGGTCGACCCGGTGACGGATTACCGGGTGATCGCCCTGGCGGGAACGGCGCGAATGCTCGTGATGCCCGCCGATGTCGTCGACCGCAGGCCGGATCTGCACAGGGATGCCGCATCCGTCCTGACGGTCAGGCCGCATACGGAGCCCGGCGACGTGGATGAAATCAACGCCGCGATGCCCGATATATGGTTCACGGGCCGGCCGGGTGACAGGCTGGCGTTTTCGCGTGGCATCTATCGCATTTGGTCCAGGGGCGCTCCCGAATGAAACGTCTCGGCCTCATCCTCGGATTCCTCCTTGTGATTTCGGGAGGGCTGTTCCTGCTCCGCTCGCCGGCGTACTGGACCTCGGCGAACATCAAGATGTCACCCGATGCGCCGTGGGGATCGGACGCCGCACGGGCGTCCATGCACAGCCTTGCCGCCGCGGGTGCCGATCGCGGCCTGCTGGTGGCGTTCACCTGGCAGGACAGGCCGGAATCCGACACGCCCGTCCTCGGGTCGGACAGCCAGCCCGAGACGATCCGAAAGGGTTTGCGCGACATACGGGCGGCGGGCATGGCGCCCGTGCTGAAGATCCATCTCTGGATTCCCGGCCACTGGGCAGGGGAGGTCGCCCCGGCGCATCCCGATCTGTGGTTCGACAACTACCTCAAGGCGATCACGCCGCTTCTCGACGTCGCCCGTGCGGAAGACGTGAAGACTGTCTTCGTGGGCACGGAGATGCGCGGCGTGGAGACGGCCACGCAGTGGCCCGCCTTCGTCAGAGCCGTGCGCGCCCGCTATGCCGGCACGCTGGTCTATGACACAGACGGGCTCGACCAGGCCGAGAAGTTCACACACTGGGACCTGTTCGATGCCGTTGCGACCAGTCTCTACACCGCCCTGCCGAATGACAGGGCCGGCCGTCTCGCGACGATGACGGACGTGGCGCAGCATCTCCGGGCGCTCGGCAAGCGCTGGAGGCGGCCTGTCTGGGTCGCGGAACTTGGCATCCGCTCTGGCGAGGACGTGCTGCGGCGCCCCTGGCTCAGCCCCGAGCAGCTTCACGTCCCCGTCGATTTGCAGATCCAGAAGACCGCGCTTCTGGAGTGGCGTGACGTGCTGACGAGACATGGTGTCAGCGGGCTGTCGATCTGGTGCTGGTATACTGACCCGATGGATGGCGGCCCTGACAATTCGGACTTCACGATCCAGCGGAAACCTGCCGAGGCAGTCCTTCACCGGCCCATGTTCAGGTTCCAGTAAGGCGGCCCAAAGCCGGGCCAGTGGCCCATCGTGCGTTCTTCCGGTGCGTATCGGGCCGCCGTAGCGTTACTTGACGGTCATTAGCCATACGGCGAGGCGAGCCGGATGCTCGGCCTGACCATAGCATCATCTGGCAGCCGGATCAGGAAACCGCGGACGATCTTCTGACGTTGGAATTTGGTGCGGGGGACCATGGTGCCCGCCGAGCCTGAGGCCCGGTAGCGGCGTCGCGACGTGGGAGGGCGGAACGCCGCTTTAATGCGGCGGGAAGGTTCATGGCCATTGAAAATGGGGCCTTGCCGGCGCATATGCGCCGGCCTGAACGGTGCGAAATCGGTTTTTTCCCATTTGCTTGCAAATTCCAAACAATGCGGCGATATTGTGGCCGTGGACTTTTCAGGCAGCGGAGCCTGATTGCGCATTCCGAGATTACTACAAGAATTTTCAAAATTCATTTAATCGACGCTTCGTGGATGCAGGAATTGCCATGTCGAGTTTCAGCCAGAATATTCGCTGGGATGCGGGTTTCGGTCGCCTGATCCAGAAAAAAATCATGCCGTCGGGCGGATTTTACCGGGCACTCGTCATATGGCTTGTTATTTCCGGAATCATCTGGGGCGTGATCGGCTATCTCGCGTGGTGCCTGTGGCGCTGGATATAGCCCGCGTGGTGTGACGGGTGGCCGGCTATGGGTGGCCGGCTGCTGGTCCGGCGGCAGTGAATAGTCCGGCGGGCACGAACCGGCGACGTTGCGGCGCGTTGCGGGCACAGGCCCCACGCATGGGGCCCAGCCCTTCGGAGCGCCGTCATGACATGGTCGATCCCACTGGGTCGCGTCGCCGGCACCGCCATTCGGGTGCATGTGACGTTCTTTCTGCTTCTGCTCTGGGTGGCGATGGTTGCCGGCGCGCAGGGCGGTCCCGATGCGGCTTGGCAGGGGGTGGTCTTCATCCTGCTGGTCTTCGTCTGTGTGGTCCTGCACGAATTCGGCCATATCCTGATGGCGCGACATTTCGGGGTGAGCACGTCCGACATCACGCTGCTGCCGATCGGCGGCGTCGCGCGTCTGGCGCGGATGCCCGAAAACCCGACCCAGGAATTGCTGGTGGCCCTGGCCGGACCGGCGGTCAACCTGGTGATCGCGCTGGTGCTGTTCGCGGCGACCGGCACCCGGCCCAGCCTGGCC
>NZ_JABXXP010000056.1 GCF_013376155.1 Nguyenibacter vanlangensis | reverse complement strand
CCCGTCCCGTCCGGTCGCCAGCACCAGATGCCGGCACAGGACGCGCTCCTCCACGCCGGCCCGCCGCACGGTCAGCGCCAGCAAGCCGCCGTCATGCGCCGCGACCCCGGCCAGTTCCGTCTCGTTCTGCACCGGCAATTCCAGAATCCGCCGCAGCCAGCCCAGATATTCCATCCAGGTCTCGCGCGGGATCCGCACCAGCGCGCTCCAGGCATCGGCGCCGAACCGCGCCTCGTACCAGGCGCGAAAGGTCAATGACGGCAGGCCCATGCACGGCCCCGGCAGGGTCTTGGGCGAGCGCAGGGTACGCATGCGGGCATAGCGCACCCATGGTCCCTCGCGCCCCGCCGGTTCGCGGTCATAGACGATTTGGTTCCGCACGCCATAGCGCAGCAACGTGCCCGACACCGTCAATCCGGCCATGCCGCCGCCGATGATGACGACATCGCGCACCACCTGTCCCTCCAGGCGCCGTTCCGGCACCCAGCTCTTCGCCGGCAGTTCCAGCCAGTCCAGGTCCTGCCGTACCCGCTCTTCCAGCCGGTCCAGCCCACCTGCGATCTCCGCGGGGCCGCACGGCTCCGCCATCATGGTCGTCATGGAATTCTCTACTCTCGCACAGGATGTTCGCCGTACAGAGCATCTTCCAGCAGGTCGGCGCTCAATGTCTCATGCAGGCGAAAATCGGGAAGAAGCCGCTCGGCCGCCGCCAGGACGGCATCGGAAAACATCGCCAGGGCCGGCGACAGGGGACGCGACGCCCCCGCGATGGCCCCGAAGAAAAACGGAATCCGCGCCTCCAGCGGGCGCAGCACCAGGTCGCGGAACGGCATGCCATAGGCCGTCGCCGGATCGACGATCGCCACCCCCAGCCCCTCGCGGGCCAGCGCCAGCGCCGCCGCCCCGGTATTGGTGTCCAGGACGGTCCTGGGCACGATCCCCGCCGCCTCGAACACCCGGTCGATCCGATAGCGCAGCTTGAACGGATTGGACATGGTGATCAGCGTGCGGTCCAGAAAGGATGCAAGCGGAATCACCATTTTCCTCGCCAGCGGATCATCCCGGCGCAGCGCCGCCACGCTGGGGGATTCGCCGATCCACTTCACGTCCAGCCCCGGATAGCTCAGCGGAAAGCTCGCCAGGCCGAAATCCGCCGCCCCGGCCGCCACCGCCTGCGTCACCCGGTCCACCACCGTCACCTGCACGTGCAGGGCCTGCGGCATCATCTCGGACGGAATGCAGGCCAGCGCCGGCGGCACCAGGCTGACGGCCAGCGACGAAATGGCGCTGATCTCGAACGACGGCGCCCGTCCCCCCGCGATCGCTTCCGCCCGCTCGCGGACATGGCGAAAGGTGCTGACCAGCCGTTCCGCCTCCGGATGGAACTGCAGCGCATGCTCCGTCGGCGAAATCCGCGGACCGTTGCGCAGGAACAGCGTAAAGCCCAGCACGCTTTCCAGTTCCTGGATCAGGCGCGACACGTTCGGCTGCGACCGGCCCAGCAGCCGCGCCGCCCCGGTGATCCCGCCGGTCGACATGACCGCGCAGAACGCTTCCAGTTGCTTGAAATCCAGCGTGTCCATCGTCATGGACCAAGCCTATGTCCATCGCCGGCCGCGCCGCAAGCCGAAAATGCCCATACGGCATGATTCTTGCATTGCTATCCATTTTTGGAATGATAAGCTGACCCCGGATGTCACAGGGCCCGATCAGCGATGACCATTCCGGATCTCCCGCCCCATAGCCGCCGCCCGCAACAGGACCGCCCCATGCTCGACGAACGTGACAGGCAGATCCTCAGGATCCATCAATCCGATGCCTGCATGCCCCTCTCCGAACTGGCCGAACGGGTCAACCTGTCGCAGGCCGCCTGCTCGCGCCGCCTCGCCCGCCTCCGGCAGGACGGCTATATCAGGGGCAGCCTGCTGCTGCTGAACCAGGCGCGCCTCAATTTGCCCACCACCATGATGGCGGTGATCAAGGTCGCCAATCATACCAAGGACTGGCCGGACCGGTTCCGCAGCGCCGTCAGCGACATCGACGAAATCGTCGAAGTCCATCGCGTCACCGGCAATTTCGACTATATTCTCAAGATCGTCCTGCCGAACGTCGAATATTACGACACGATCTACAAAAATCTGATATCGCGCCTCGAGATCCACGAAATATCGGCCTATATTTCCATGGAGACGATCAAGGACCGGAAGAGCCTCCCGGTCACCCACCTCCCCTCCTCCTGACGGCCGGGTCGCGCTTCGGTTCGGCTCCCGACGTTCCGCCCGCCCCGGTTTCGGTCCCGCCCTCGGTCCCACGCACGGAAAAGGCTCCGGAATGCCGGATAGAGCAGATTCCGTTCGAACGGAATCGTTTGAACAGGAGAAGATGCTCGATAAAATGACAACGCAGGGCATGTCCGCCGAACCGGCGCTCAGTGGAAATGCTGTAGGAAAATGCCCTGTATGGATGGACGGGACGGATGAACGAATGAATGACCGCGGCAACCAGGCGGACATGCCGCCGCCCCACGCGGCCAAACCTGACGACAACGGGCCTGACGACAGTGGACCGGGCGACAGCGGGCCGGGCGACAGCCGGAAGCCCATCTCCCTATGCAGGCGGCGCTTCATGGCGGCGGGCATGATCGGCCTTGCCCCGCCCGCATGGGCGGGGCCGGCCGCGCCACCCGCCCTTGCGGACTACGAGCACGCAAGCGGCGGCCGGATCGGCGTCTATGCGCGGAACATGCGCACCGGCACCGAACTGGCCTGGCGGGCGGACGAGCGGTTCGTGATGTGCAGCACCTTCAAGGCGTCGGTCGCCGCCTGCACGCTGGCGCGCGTGGACCGCGGCGAAGACAGCCTGGCCGCCCGCGTTGCATTCGGCCCCGGCGACCTGCTCGAATACGCCCCCGTCGCGCGTAAAAACCTGGCGCGCGGCGCATTGCCGGTCGGCGAGATGTGCCAGGGCGCGGTCGAGTGGAGCGACAATACATGCGCCAATCTCCTGCTCGCCCGGATCGGCGGCCCGGCGGCCCTGACCCGCTTCTGGCGTCAAGCCTGCGGCGACACGATCAGCCGCCTCGATCATAACGAGCCGATGCTGAATCGTGCGCCGCCGGGCGACCCGCACGACACCACCACCCCGCGCGCGATGGCCGGAAACCTGCATCGCCTGCTGCTGGGGGACGTGCTCACCCCGGCATCGCGCGGACGACTCGCCGAATGGATGGAAAATTGCCGGACGGGCGCCAACCGGCTGCGCGGCGGCCTGCCGGCCAACTGGCGGATCGGCGACAAGACCGGCAATAACGGTCATGACGCGTTCGGCGACATCGCGATCGCGTGGCCACGGCCGGATACGCCCATCGTCATCTGCGCCTATACCCAGGGCGGCCACCCCGCACCGCAGGAGGTCGCGACATTGTTCGCCGCGATCGGGCAGGCCGCGGCAAGGCTCGCAACCACCTGAAAAGCCCCACCTGAAAGGTCAGCCCCGAAAAGGCCCACTCCGTCCGGTTTCGTCATGACGACGCACAACCGGTTCCCTTGGTTCAGGCCGCCCACCTGCCCCATGGACCGGCCAAGCGGCCGTACGACAGGCTCTCCTGTCCCGGACCCGACATCCTGTGGATGTCTACCCGCCCTCGCCCGGCGCCACGCGCAACGCCCGCGCGGCATGCAGCGCAACCACGCCGCCACGCCCTGGGCCACCACGCCCCGGCCCCGCCACTTGGTCGATCGCCACTTGGTCGATCGCCACCTGCTCGATCAGCGCACCGGAGTCCTGCCGCGCCACCACCCGCAGGCTGCTTGCCAGCCCCTCGACCATCTGCGCCAGGATGCGTGTGCGCCGATGCATATCCGATACCGGATATTGCTCAAGCTGCGCAGCGATCAGCGCCACGTTTCGCTCCAGCGTCTCCAGGCGCGTTTCCAGCGACGCATGCTCCATCACACCCTGCATGGCTTCCCCCATTCCCGTTCACCGTCGATTAAAGCGGAAAAGTTACTTTAAAATAAACAAACTCAATATCGCGCTATATAAATTCGATATCGAAAAAATAGATGGATCCGGCCGTAAAAAGCCGCGCCTTTGCCAACAGAACGAACAACAGGCAATATCCGTAGCGGCTCCGCCATCCAGGACATAACGTCGCAAAATGACAGGCCGGCCAGCCGGGCCAATAGACGACCTGATCGCTGACAATCCCTATTATCCTCATTTGTCCATCGTTTGTCTGTCTCAAAAACAGGGCGACAAGACAATTTTTTTTCACCAGGCAGCACAAATTGTCTTGCAATCCGTCACCACAGCCCGATCAGACGGGATGATCCGTCTTATCCACCCCGCTCCATCCGCCGCCCATCTCCGCCCCGGCCCGGGCATCCTTTGCATTACAGAAACAATCGACGCGAATCGCTGAAAGAAATTTCAGCCGGCCCACCGTCATGTCACGCGACCGCCGCGGGCGGGCTGGCCAAGCGGCCGACCGAGGTGAATGTCAGCCCGAGATCCCAGCCGATGACATTGACATAGGTCACCCATGCCCGGATCGGCGGGGTCTCCCCCTCCCCGCTGGATCGACGCCGCGCCGGCCAGCCCGCGCGGCATGGCCACGAGGCCGGTCCCACAGCAATGACGACCGTGCCGCGATGACCGGGCCAACCCCGCGCCTCCGCGACATGCGAGCCCCGGCAGGTCACCGGACGGTCACGCCGCTCCACAGCGGCAGATGCTCCACAGGGCAGATAAAGCAAATAAAATTGCATATGCTTTTTATTATAGCATGTTGAATATTTCATTCGCCCGGCATTAACTGCCGTCACCATGACCCATCCCCTCAACCTGCATCCCGGGATCACAGGGGCACGCATCCCAAGGCAACGCCACGCGAAACGTTCGCCCGCGCACGCAGTCTTGAAAGACCCGCCCTTGAAAGTCCCGCCCTTGAAACCCCCGTCCGGCAGCCGGCGCCGGACGGCGCTCCTCATCGGCCTCCTCACCTGCCTTGCCACGGGGACAGGCCGGGCCGCTCCCGCCGCGCCGACCGCCGCGACCGGGATCCCACCTGAAAACTCAGCCGGCACGCCATCCGAAAGCCGGGGACTCATCGACGGCGACGTCCTCGCGCTGCACGCGCAATCCACCTTCGTCTTCCAGGGGCATGACGGTTTCCACGCGCCCTATGGCGGGCCGCAGAGCCTCGACCGCGCGGCGCGCGGCAACGAAACCTGGGACGTCACGCTCTATGCCGGCCTGCATCCATGGCAGGGCGGCGAAATCTGGGCCGATGGCGAAATCGATCAGGGTTTCGGGATCAGCAACACGACGGGCATCGCCGGCTTCACCAGCGGCGAAGCCTACAAGGTCGGCCGCGCCGTGCCCTATTTCCGCGTACATCGCGCCTTCTATCGCCAGACGGTGAATCTCGGCGGCACGCCGGAACGCGACGCGTCCAGCCTCAACCAGTTCGGCACGATCCACTCCGCCGATCGCCTGGTACTGACGCTGGGCAAATTCTCGGTCACCGATATCTTTGATGCCAGCAGCTACGCCCATGACCCGCGCACGGACTTCCTGAACTGGACGGCCATCGACGCCGGCACGTTCGATTACGCCGCCGATTCCTGGGGATATACCGCCGGTATCGCCGGCGAATGGTATCAGGACCGCTGGACGCTCCGCTCCGGTGTCTTCCTGATGTCGAACACCCCCAACAGCCCCGATATCGACACCAGCTTCCACCAGGTCCAGGCCGACGAGGAAATCGAGGAACGGCACAGCCTCCTCGGGCGCCCGGGCAAGATCCTGGCCACCGCCTTCCTCAGCCACGCCCGCATGGCCGATCTGGCCGACGCGGTGCGCCTCTCCAGAAGGACCGGCCAGCCGGCCGATGCGGCGGCGGTGCGCCGTTACGGCAACCGCCCGGGCATCAGCCTGATGCTGGAACAGGGCGTCACCGCCGATTTGGGGATATTCCTCAGGGCGGGATGGGCCGACGGACGGTACGAAGCCTATGAATTCACCGATATCGACCGCAGCCTGGTCGCGGGGCTCTCCCTCGCCGGCTCATCATGGCACCGTCCCGACGACCGGATCGGCATCGCCGGAATGACCAACGGCGCCGGGCGACAGCTCAAGGCCTATCTCGCCGCCGGCGGCACCGGCCAACTGGTGGGGGACGGAAAATTGCCGCATCCTGGCGATGAACATATCGCCGAACTCTATTACGATGCCGCCGTCATCCGTCCCG
The DNA here is from genome assembly GCF_013376155.1 of Nguyenibacter vanlangensis. Lineage (GTDB taxonomy): Bacteria > Pseudomonadota > Alphaproteobacteria > Acetobacterales > Acetobacteraceae > Gluconacetobacter > Gluconacetobacter vanlangensis. The sequence goes on along the minus strand of NZ_JABXXP010000056.1, from coordinate 3,970 downwards.
TCCACGCAACGCTCGATTATCAATGGATCGGCAACCCGGCCTACAACCGCGATCGCGGCCCCGTCTCCGTCCTGGCCTTCCGCCTGCACGGACAATACTGAACGCCTCCCCCTGCGCCATCGCAATCCAGCACAAATCCAGGACACCCCATGAACGGCACCACATTTTTCCGGACGGCCGTCACCGCCGATATCGACCGGATCCGGACATTGGTCCGCGCGTCATACGCCAAATGGGTCCCGTTGATCGGCCGCGAACCCTGGCCGATGACCGCCGATTACGCCCACGCCGTGCGCGAACACCGCATCGACCTTCTCCTGCGGGGCGAGGACCTGGCCGCACTCATCGAGATGATTCCCCGCGACGACCATCTGCTGATCGAAAACGTCGCCGTCTCCCCGGCCTTTCAGCGACAGGGCCTCGGACGCACGCTGATGGCCCACGCCGAACACGTGGCGTCCACGCTGGGCCATAACGTGATCCGGCTCTACACTAACCAGCGCTTCGCCGAAAACATCGCCTTCTACCGTCGCCTCGGCTACACTATCGACGCCGAGGAACAATGGCATTCCGGTGTCATCGTGCATATGCACAAGTCGATTGCACCATCGGGCTTGGCGTAATTTCTGTTCTTTTTTGAAAAAAGAACCAAAAAACTTTTGAACGTTTAAGGGACTATTTGCTGGGCGTGCACAAGGCCCCTCAACGGACAAAAGTTTTTTGGCTACTTTTGCGCCGCCGCCCGTAAATGCGGCCGCCGCCGGTCCCACAGCCGCATCCCCCGCAGCGCCAAATCGGCCATCGCCGGCAGCAGGCGCGGCTGCATCAGGTCCGGGTCGAATTCCTTCATCCGCCGCGCATTTTCGCGATAGCAATCCTCGACGAATTGCTGGAACGAAAAATCGTCCAGAAACACATTGGCCTGCGTCACCGCGAAATCGCGCCCGTCATTGGGCTGCTGCCCGCGCCGCACCATCGCCAGCAATCGTCCCAATGCGCGCCCATAGAACCGCGTCGATTTCAGCGCCCGCCGCACCGCGCCCAGTCCGCGCCTGCGCTCACGCCACGCCATGTAATTGATGAAGAACACGATATGCCGCGTCTCTTCGAACATCAGGATGTCGAAGATCTCGAACAGCTTTTCGGGCAGGAAGTGCGACTGCCGCGCATTCTTGAACGCGCCGAATCCCAGGAACGCATCCAGGCATTCGCCGAACCCGAAATCGATGAACGCCGTCTCCAGATCGTCGGGAAAGGTCTCGATCGGCTGCTCGGCGGCATCGATCCCGTACCGGTCGATCATCACGCGGATCAGCCTGGCATGCCGCGCTTCCTCCACCCCCTGCAGCGCCACGGCCTCGCGCACCACCGGATCGTCGATCCGCGGGGTAAAGGCCGCGACGATCGCCCCCGCCCGGCGCTCGGTGTGATACACTTCCTGCCAGAACGGAATGGTGCGCAACCGCGCCAGTTCCTCCTCCGTCAGGTCGGGCCAGGGCAGCGTCTCGGGATCGAACACCTGATGCGTGTCGATGAACTGGCGGCAGAACAGGTCCTTATGGAGTTCCGACCCGGCCTCGATCGCGCTCACGCCGGCTGCTCCACCAGCGAATCCCCCGACGGCTTCTTCAGGAACATCCGGATGAACCGCGCCAGGTTCGGCGCCAGCTTCGGCCGCGCCAGGCGCGGGTCATAACCCGAAAACCGCCGGTCATTCTCCGACAGGCACAGATCGATCAACTCGCGCAGGCTCACATCCATGTTCGCGACGTCCTTGGCGCCCGTCACGGTAAAATTATTGTCCTGCTCCTGCACGTTGCCGTCCGCATCCATCGTGCGCGCCAGCCCGACGCGCTCGTACGCCAGGAACACCCACACCGCCAGCACACGCAGTTCGAACCATGGCCGCTGCCAGGCCGGCATGGTGGCGCGGTGCCAGGCCAGCCAGTTGGCGAACAGCAGGATATGCCGGCATTCCTCCTGCATCACCGGCTCGAACGTCTCGATCAGCTCGGGCGGAAAGAACCCCGAACGCTGCGCCAGCGCAAACAGGCCGAAGGCGAAGAAACTGTCCACGCATTCCGAAAAACCGGTGACCAGATAGGCCCATTCCGTATCGCGCGGCTCGATGTAGGGCGGCTCCGGCGCCATCTTGATGCCGTACGCCTCGACCAGCTTCGACAGCACCTCCTTGTGGCGGTTCTCCTCCCACGCGTTGCGTGAAATCGCATCCTTCATGTCCGGATCGTCGATCATCCGGGCATAAGCCGCCATCCGCAGCCGCGCCTTGCCCTCGGTCTGCACCGCGATGTCCCAGATCGGCAGCGACGTCACGCGCTTCAGCGTCTCGGGCTCCAGCTTGGGCCACGCGATCACCGACGGCTTGTACGGGTTGAAGGTGTCGCGGAACATCTCCGCCACGGCACGCTTGTGCTCGGTGCTGCCCGGCTTCAGCGGCCCGGGCACCGGGCTCGACCAATGGCGGGCATTGAAATCCGCCTCGGCAACGCTGCGCGGCGCGGCATCGGCCAGATTCCGCGCTTCCGGCAGGGAGGTATAGATATCGCTCAGAGAACTCATCGTACGCACGCTCGCTGATCGGACCGGCCTCCCCTCCGGCCGGAGGAGGAGGCCGCCGTTCCTCGGCGCCCCGCCCCGCATCACGGGACGCGGGGCGGTCCTGGTCGGTTATCGAATATCGGAGAGGTTGGAAATGACCCGGCTCACCAGGCCATAGGCGATCGCCTCTTCGGCCGACATCCAGTAATTGCGGTCGGTATCCTTGCAGACCTTGTCATAGGGCTGCCCGGTCTCGCGCGCGAACAGCCGGTTCAGCCGCTCGCGCATCTTCACGATCTCCCGCGCCTCGATGTCGATGTCGGTGGCCGGTCCCCGCACCCCGCCCATCGGCTGATGCAGCAGGAAGCGCGTATTCGGCAGGCAGAAGCGCCGCTCCGCATTGCCGGCGGCAAAGATCAGCGCGCCGGCCGATGCCACCCACCCCGTGCCGATCACCCGCACCGGGGCCACCGAATCGACGAAGCGGATCATGTCATGGATCGTGTCGCCACTCTCCACATGCCCGCCGGGTGAATTGATATAGACGTCGATCGGATGCTCCGACGCCCCCGCCAGCGCCAGCAGCCGCCCGGTCACGTCGCGCGCCAGCTTGTCGTTGATCGCGCCGAAGATCAGCACCTTGCGCTGCTCGAACAGCCGGCTTTCCAGCTCGCTGATCGGCGAGGACAGCGTCTTGTTGTCGCCGGGCTCCTTCGGTTCCGGGCCAGGGGGTTCGGGGATGTCGGGGCCATCCGGCTCCTCGTCATCCATCCGGATACGGTCCTTCGGCTGCATGCCGTTCATCATTCTCTCCCTGTATCCAGGACTGGTCTGCATCATCGTTCTATCCTGCGCCGCCTTCGTGCCGGTGCCAAGAGTGTGTTTGGCACCCCATCCCTCCGTCCCCGCCGCGGCCTCTCTCTCGCTAAACCCGTCGCGCCGGGCTAGAACGGCCCGACAGGCAGGGCGCGGCACGGCGCCGCGAACGGATATGGAGAGAAGATGGGTATGAACGCGCCGCCGCCAAGACACCGCGCCCAGCACGCGGCGGCCACCGCCATTTCCCCCGCCGGCCCGTCGAAATCCCTCCTGCCGAAATCCCTCCTTCTGGGGACCGTCCTGCTCGGCCTGGCCGGCTGCGGCCATCGCGACGCGTTCGACGCCACGATGGATTGGTGGCACCAGTACGAAGGCGGCGCGATCGCCCGCCAGCGCCCCCCGCCGCCCGGCGCGCACGATCCCTATCCGGCGGTCGGCCTCACCCCCACCACCCCGCCCGTCGTGCCCTCGGCCACCCTGCGGCAGAGCGTCACCGAAAGCCTGGTCGAACAACGCAACCTGGCCCATCGCCAGGGCGCCGAAATCGGCGCGCTGACCATCGCCGCCCCCCCGTCGCCGACATCGGCCAACC
>NZ_JABXXP010000055.1 GCF_013376155.1 Nguyenibacter vanlangensis | reverse complement strand
CGACCCGGTGGAGGCGTGGCTGCGCTGCGGCCCGGCGCAGGCGGCCACCACCATCGTCCATGGTCGGGTGCTGCTGGAGGATGGCTATCCGGTCGCGCCGCACCTGCCCGAGATCCTGCGCGCGCATGAGCGCCTGGCGCGGCGGATGCAGGCCGTGCCGGTGGGGCGATGAGAGGGGGGCCGGCGTTGCGCGACAGGCGGCGTTGCCGGTTGACCCGGTTCGGGACGGCTGCATAGAGTCCGCTGCATGGAGTCCCTGGCCGGGAGATCGCCGCGCGTGGTCTTTCCCGCGGGACCCTCTCGCCGGCGACATGGAGGGGCCATCATGACGAGAAAGAAGTCCGCCGTTCCGCCAGCCCCTGTTCCGGCGCTGGATGCGGGACGGTTTCTTCATGACATCCAGGCGCAAATGGCGCGGTCGCTTCTCGCGGAGCCCGAGAAGATCGTGGCGCTTGCGGACGACATCGCGTCCACGGCGAACGGCGGCGAGCCGGACGAGGAGCTTTGCGACCTGCTGACGATGGCGCTTGACGAAGCCAGGATGGCGCAGGAAGGCGGGCAGCGTGCCGGCAAACGGTGCCTGGACGCCCTGAGCCGCCATCTTGCCGACATGTCCCGCAAAGGCGAGATCACCATACGCGGCAACATGGCGATTACCAGATGTTACGTCCGGGCGAATCTTGCCGTGCCGGACATCGCGCCCGGCGCGCAGAGCGTCAGGCAGGAGGCGTCTTTCCTCGCCGGAGATGAAGGCAGGGGGGATGAAGGCAGGGATCCCGTTGCGGTCTTTGTGGATTCTCTCGGCGACCTGGTGAAAAACGTCGATGACGATCCATCGATGCTGCATCATGTCTTTGCGGAAACGCTGCCGGGGATTCCGCCCGATGCGCGACGCATGGTGTGCCGGATCGCCGCCGCGAACCCCGACCCGCATTTCGAGCCGCTGGGCTGTGCCTGGCTGCTCGATTCGTCCGAACCGGTCAGGGCCGGCGCGGCGGAAGGGTTGGGCGACCGTATTGCCGCGGGCCATCTGAGCGCATCGGCGCTGGGCCGCCTGGCCATGCTGCGCACCTGGATCGTCGATGAGCCGCATCGACGATGCGTGGACGGACTGATCAGGCAGGCAATCCGCTCCGGCGTGCCTTCGGAGCCGGCGGACGTGCCGCGCTATCGGATCACGGGATGCGTGTCGAGCCCGGTCGACGGGGCCGGCGCGCAAAGCCTGGGGATCGGCCTGCAACGGGGACGATCGCGCTCGATTGCCGTCGTGCTGCTGAAGCAGGGGTTCGGCGTGAAGGATGCCTATGCCGCGCCGTGCGACAGCGTGGCGGAGCAGCGCGGCATTCTCCAGCAGATGGCTGGTCCGGGGGAGGAAGGCCGCGTCTCGCTGGATTATGTCCGGACGGCTTTGCGCGTCGCGCTGGCGGATGGCATCCGGAACGGCGTGTATCCGGCGCCCGGCCTGATCGACGTCGTGGATGTCTGTGCGTTATCCGACCTGCGGCCGGCGGATGATTCGTCACCAGCGGGGCTGCTGGGCCAGTACGATGCGGAAGAGCGCCTGCGGTCCCTTTCTGCGGATGCGCGCGACAAGCTGGTCGCGGCAAGTGGGGAGTGGGCGGCGATCTATCCGGTTCTCGGTAGCTGGTTCGAAGATAGTGACGACATGTTCGACGCGATCGGAGCCGGCGCCTCGGCGGCAGCCCGGAAGAAGGCGCTGTGGACCTGGCTTGAGACGCGGCGGGCGTTCTGGTCGTCGATCGTGATGCGGACGGCACTTCTGTTGCAGGATCGGGGCGATCCTATGGCGGATTCCTTCGCGGTGACCGCCTGTGAGATTTCCGGCGACCGTCCGTTGCGGCGCATTCCGGTGATGTCCGCGATCGCGGACCAGACGCTGGAGGCGCGTTCGGCGGCGGGCGCCCCGGCGGGTGACGGCATGCCTCTGGATTTCGATGAGGCGCTGATGGATTTTCTGATGAATGCCGTCGCAGCCGCCCCTGCGGCGACGCGCGGCCCGTCCCGGGGCCGGAAAACGCGGAGCCCCGCGCCACGGAAGCGGAAATGATACCGGCGCATGTCATGATTGACCGTCTTGTGCTCTCTTTTTCGGGGCGTTGCCCCGAACCAAGCCAAAGGCGGTGCCTTTGGAAAAGCTCTGTTGTTACGTGTTGAAGTGTGATTTTTCAAAGGGCTGGCGAAATCCCGGGCTCTGCCCGGACCCGGCAGGGACCGCAGGCCCCTGCACCCCGACTCATTGATCCATCAATCGGTTTCCAAAGGCGCGGCCTTTGGCGGGTTTCAGGGCAGCGCCCTGAGAAAAGCCACCAACACTTAACGGCAACAGAGCCTTTGGAAACCGATTATTTATAAATGTAATGGGGTGCAGGGGTCCGTGACCCCTGCCGGATTCGGGCAGAGCCCGACCTGTCTTCCCAACGGTCAATGTCCAAGTGGATTGGTATGAGCCGTTCTTTTTGAACGTCGTGGGACGGGTTTGATCGTCACGGGACGGGGCAAGCCGCGGCGGCAGCGCGCCGCCGCGGCTTGCCCTGGGCCGGATCAGTGCGACAGGTCGGTGACCAGGGAGAGCAGCATGTCGATCGCCGGAGGGATGGCGGCGACCGGCGTGCGTTCGTTCAGCCCGTGCATGAAGTCGTCGGACGCCTTGATGAAGATCGGGCTGGCGCCGTAGCTGGGCACGTGATGGTTGCGGAACCACATGCTGTCGCTGGCGCCCGAGGTCATGGCGGCGAAGGCGGGCACGCCCGGATAGGCGGCGTGCATGGCCTTGTCCACCGCTGCCGTGAAGTCGGGGCGCAGGGGCGAGGCGTCGGTGGCGACCGAGCCGGCGGTGACGTCCGTGAAGGCGATGGCCGGATCGGCGGCGACCTTCTGCAGTTCGGCCATGATCGCGGCGCGGGTATGGCCGGGGAAGATGCGGCAATTGATGTTGGCGGTGGCGCGCTGCGGCAGGGCATTCAGCGCATGGCCGCCCGAGATCATGGTCACGACGCAGGTCGTGCCGATCTTGCCGACCAGGGACGGGTCGGCCGATAGCGCGGCGATCGCCTTGCGGTCCGTGGGATCGGCGGCGAAGGCGCGCATCGCCGCGGCGGTGGCCGGGCGTTCCCATCTGGCGGCGCTGATGAAATAGCCGCGGGTCAGCGCGTTCAATTCGGGCTTGAACTGGTAGTGCCGGATGCGCAGCAGGGCGGCCGCCAGTTCGTCGATCGCGTTCACCGCGCGGGGTTCGGAGGAATGGCCGCCCGGATTGGTGACGACCATCTGATAATCGGCATAGGTCTTTTCCGCGCCTTCCCAGGTGAAATAGGCGGGCTTGCCGGTGCGTTCGTCGAGCACGCCGTTGGCGCCGTCGACGTTCAGCACCAGTTCGGCGTCGGAAATCCGATCGGCGATCAGGGCGCCGGTCTTCATCGTCGTTTCCTCGTCGCCCGAGAATTCGAGGATGATGTCGCGGCGAGGCCGGTAGCCCTGGCGTTTCAGCTCGACCAGTGCGGCGATGGCCAGCGTGTCGTCGAGCTTCATGTCCGTGGCGCCGCGGCCGTAGAGATAGCCGCCTTCGACCACCGGGGTGAACGGATCGCGTTGCCAGTCGGCGGGCCGGGCCTCGACCACGTCCATGTGGCCGGAAATGACCAGGGGCTTGAGCGTGGGATCGGTGCCGTGCCAGCGGGCGATCAGGTAGGCCGTGTCATCGACCGGGGTGATGGTGATGTCCTGCGCGGAAAACCCGCCGGCGACCAGGGCCGATTTGAACAGCGCCGCGACCTGCGGCGTCTGATTGCCGGGGCCGGCGACCGAGCGCAGGGCGATGGCCTGCTCGGCCAGGGAGAGGGCCTGGGCGTCGGCCTGCTGGTGGATGGGTGCCGCGTGGGCGGCGAGGGGCGCCGCGAGGGCCACCACAGTGGTGGTGGCCGCGACGAAAGCTGCGATCCGCATCGACATGTCCGGTTGCTGAGTCCTGTGCCGTGATTCGATGGGGAATCGTAACCGCTGTGGCACGGGATGCCCAGCCCGCGGGCGTGGCGTGCCGCTTGATCGGAGGGCGGATTCAACAACCACCGCCTCTTCGATCCCATCGGCTATATCCCACCCGCCGAGGCCGAAGCCAACTACTATGCAGCCCTTGAGAATATCGACAGGGCTGCGTGACTCAAACCAAATAGCCTCCGGAAAACCCGGGACGCTTCATCTTCATGAAGCACGTTTCAACGTTGAATTCCGAGATATGAGTTCTGTCGGCAAGATTTTTTCAGAGGCTTTTTCCACACCCCAAAGCAGTTCCACAGCCTGACGTCCCTTTTCCTCATGTGGTTGACGCACAGATGTCAAACCCACTTTCTCCGCGACGGGCAAATCGTCGAAACCGACGAGCGAAAGCGCTTCAGGCACGGGAATTTTTCGGGCGTGAGCAACCTCGAGCGCACCGCAGGCCAGACGATCGCTCATGGCCAGCAAGGCCGTCGGTCGATCCGGCGGCGGTATCTCCAGCAGGGCTGCCATGCCTTCCCGGCCTCCCGGTTCGGTGTTCGTGGCGCTCTCCCAGACAGGAACAGTCTCTGAGTGGATACCGGCATCGGCCAGAGCTTCAAGGTAGCCGGTCAGACGCTCCGCCACTATTCGGTAGGAGATTGTGGCACGCCGACGCGCGCCCATGAAACCGGATCGACGGTCATTCCGGCTCCGGAGAGAGAGAATGCCGAACGTCCGATGTCCCATCGCTAACAGCGCACGCGCGGCGTCATAAGCTGCCGCGCGGTCATCGATTCCGACAAAGTCAATATCCGGTAGCTTTGGTTGATCGATAACGACGAGCGGCACATCGCGCTGACGCGCCAAAGCGACGTAGTGGCTGTCGTCAGCAACGGAATAGAGAACGAACCCGTCTACGACGGCATTACCCAAAGATGGTAAGTGCGCTCCCCCCTGCGCGTCCCCCTTTGCGGCGATCAAAGTGAGATTGACATCACGCTCGTTGCACGCCATCGCCGCGCCGCGCAGAACGGCCAAAGCGGCAGGATCGGTAAAGGCATAAGGCAGATCCTCACTCAGAATCAGCCCTATGGCTCCGGCGTGACCCGTCGCCAACTGCCGTGCCGCTGGGTCTGGGCCTCCGTAACCCAGTTCTTGCGCCGCCTTCAGGATACGTTCCCGTAAGGTGGCGGACAACTGATCCGGCCGCTTGAACGCGTTGGCAACAGTCGTGTGAGACACGCCAACCCGAGCGGCGACGTCCTTCAAGGTCATCTTTGATCGATGGTGGGATGGAGAATTGAACATGCCTTGCAACATTAGTGGCAAACGGCTCGTCCGTCGATCTCACACAAACTTTACCGCTAAAGCTAGCGGCGTCACTTGCGATCTTTAGCGATAAAGTTAAACAGATCTTTCTGTTTGGTTACATACGGAAGAGGTTGTTGCGTGGTTTCGGTAATCGCCTTTTCCCATGGAGACGGCTTCGCTCCGTCCGCGCGAGTATCGTTCCATATGGGGCGCAGATATCGCGAACGATCGGCGGCCCTTCGACGCTCGAAAAGCCGGCCATTTCTTCGCTTGAGCAGCTTTCAACGTTTGTGCCGCGCGGCGGCGGCGTTTTTCTGCATGATTTTCTGTGTCCCGCGGTCGGGACTTTCCGCGCCCGCGACGATCGCGCCGTTTTATTCTTCTGCCAGCCCGTGGGAAGCCCAGACAGTGGCGGCGATCGATACGCCGAATACGCTTCTAAACAACCCCGGTGGCCTGCGTTCCTGGCTCGCCAGTCAGGGACTCACCCTTTCGATGGATGACGAAAACGAGTTCGGCGGCAACGTGACGGGCGGCGTGAGAAAGGCATTCGACAACACTGGCCAGTTCGCCATCATACTCGATGCCGATTGGGGGAAGATCGCTGGAATCAGGGGCCTGAAGACCCATTTCGCGACCGTAACCCGTTACGGTCAGAACGCGAGCTACGGTTTTGGCGACACGCTCGATCCCAGCCAGCAGGTATTCGATGGCGGCGGTAACGCGGCCTTCCACCTCGTGCTGATGGATGCCGACAAGACTTTCCTGAACGATCGCCTGACGGTGGCAGTGGGACGAATGGGGCTCCTGAACGATTTCAATGCCTCGAAACTCAACTGCACGTTCATGAACAACGCGATCTGCGGTGAGCCGAAAACGTCCCCGGATCAGCCAGCCAACAGTGTATGGCCCAAGGCGGTATGGGGACTGCGATTAAAATACGAGTTCGTCCCGCACTGGTTCGTCCAAACCGGCGTGTATGCCAACGATCAGGCGAACAACAAGACAGGCTGGAAATTCACGACCGCCGAGACGCATGGGGTCGCTCTGCCTCTCGAATTCGAATACGACCCCCGCCTTGGTGCCCGTCGTGACCTGATCGGCCGGATCAAGCTCGGCATGACCTATGCCCATGCGACGCAGGCCGACGTGCTTTACGACCGAGACGGCGGCATCGCCGTCCTGACCGGCAAGCCCGCGCGGCGGGACCACCCCTATCCCGGCATGTGGTTCGTCTACGACCAGATGCTGATGCGCAATGGCCCTAAAACCGACGAGGGGCTGATGCTGATGCTACGCTTCGACCACCTCGATCCCGCAGTGTCGCGCCGCGTCGACCAATACGAGATCGGTCTGGTCGACAGCGGATTCTGGCGTGCAAGACCGGGCGACAGCGCCGGTATCATCTTCAGCGCCACCTCCGTCGGCGGACCATGGGGGGAGGCGCAGTCCATCGCTCTCGCCCATGGGTTGCGCCCCCCTTTAGGCTATCGCGACCAAATCGTGCCGGGGATTCCCTATCAGGTTCAGCGCTTTGCGGAGATCGCGGAAGCGACCTACCGCTTCGATCTGGGCCATGGCGTTCTTCTGGCGCCCGACTTTCAGTATTTCTGGAACGTCAACGGCCAGCGCAACATTCCCAATGCCGTTTTCCTGGGAGGAAGGCTGCATGTGCAGGTCTTTTAAGATCGCAATCGGCGCGAGGAAAATGTTTCTCCACTTTCGAGGTAACAAGGAAAAATCATGAAAAGATTTCCGCTTGGACACGTCCTCCTGGCCTCGACTATTGTGACAGGGATCGCAATGGCATCGGTCGGCGCTGCCCCGGCATGGGCCGAGCCCTCGCAGGCACAGTCGGCATTTCAGCTTGTCCAGCGTGCGGGCAACACACTGACCGTCCGCAAAGGCGCCGTCATCATCGAAGTCGCAGCACTTCGGGACGACGTTTTCCGCATTCGTATCGGACGGGACGGCACGCTGCCGCGTGACGAGTCATGGGCCGCGCTGGAAAACTCCCGCAACAGCAAGGCTGAGGTTCGTGACGAGGATACCGACCCTGCATTCGGATTGGCCACGCGTGGCGGCAGCATTCAAATCAACAGGATCAGCGGCGCGATCTCGGTTGAGAATGCCAACCACGCGGTCATTCTATCCGATGCGCCTAGCGGACCTTTTACGACCGACGGCAGAGGATTCCAACTTACGAAAATGATGTCGCCCGACCTACATATTTTTGGTCTTGGTGACAAACTCGCTCCGCTCGACCGCCGTGGCTATGTCTCACAGAACTGGAACACGGACGCTTACACGTTCCAGGAGCGGCAGGAGCCACTTTACAAAGATATCCCATTCTTCATCGGCTATGAGAAGGGGCACGCTTATGGTGTATTCATGGATAATACATGGCGGTCCGTGTTCGATTTCGGTGTGGCGCACCAGGATCGCATGACGTTCGGCGCGGCGGGCGGCGCGATCGATTACTACGTCATGACCGGACCGACGCCAAAAGACGTCGTCTCATCCTATACCTGGCTGACAGGCCGTTCGCCCATGCCACCGCGCTGGATGTTCGGATTCCAGCAGTCGCGCTATTCCTATCCCGATGAAAAGACCGTGCGCGCAATCGCGGCGCGTCTCCGCAAGGATCGCCTGCCTGCGGATGTCATTTGGTTCGATATCGGCTTTCAGGATCACAATCGCCCCTTCACGGTCGACGCCAAGGCTTTTCCGCACTTCAAGGAACTCATCGCCGATCTGGCCCGCGACAACTTTCATAGTGTCGTCATTACCGATCTCCATGTCGCACATCTTCCTGGCGCCCATTACGCTCCCTATGACCTCGGTGCGGCACAGAATGCGTTCGTCCACCGGCCGGATGGATCGGTCTATATCGGTCCAGTCTGGCCTGGGCCAGCTGTTTTTCCGGACTTTACAGATCAGAAAGCACGCACCTACTGGGGCAATCTGTTCCGTGAGCGTTATATCGATGACAATGTCGCTGGCTTCTGGAACGACATGAACGAACCCTCGATCTTCACGGCGCTGAAAACGATGCCGAATGACAATGTTCATCATATCGACGAACCCGGTTTCCAGACACGCGATGCGACGCATGAGGAAATGCACAACGTCTATGGCATGGAAAATGGCCGCGCGACCTATGAGGGCCTTTTAAAGCTCAAACCCGATCAACGGCCATTCGTGATGATGCGGGCGTCCTACGCGGGTGGCCAGCGTTATGCGACGACATGGACGGGCGACAACACCTCGACCTGGAACCATTTGCGTTTGAGCACGCCCCAGCTCCTCAGCCTGGGCTTGAGCGGCTTCGCATATGTGGGCGATAACCTGGGCGGCTTCGTCAACTCCCCACCGGCGGATCTGCTGACGGCGTGGCTCGAACTCGGCATGTTCAACCCGATCGCCGAAGACCACACCGATCTCGGAACGCGACCGCAGGAACCCTGGGTCGACGGTAAGATGCATGAAGATATCCGTCGGCGATACATCGAAGAACGTTATCGTCTGCTGCCTTACATTTATACAGTCGGCGAAGAGGCCAGTCGCACCGGTATACCGATGATGCGGCCGCTCTTTCTCGAGTTTCCTCAGGCCGGCGGTGGCCTCGCGCTCGATCTTCAGGCACCGAGCGAGTTCATGTGGGGCGCATCCTTTCTCGTTGCACCGTCACCGTTCCCGGAGGAAGCCAACGACTACAAGATCATTCTACCGCCGGGCGCGTGGTACGATTATTGGAGTGGCCAGAAGGTCGAGAATGCCACGGCTGCCGAGGCGACCGGGAACAGTGGCACCTCCTCGGCGATCGTTGCCGACGCCTCGCAGACGCCTCATATGATCATGGAACATCCAAAGTTCGGGCTGCTTCCTGTTTTCGTCAAGGCGGGCAGCATCGTTCCGCGTGAGCCGCTGACTCAAAGCACCGAGGAAATTCCTCAAGGTCCCCTTCAGCTTTCGGTTTACGCGAACGACACGATGTCGGGCGATCTCTACACGGACGATGGCAAGACCTTTGACTTCCGCAAAGGACAATATTTTCGCCAGCATTTTGACGGATCGCTGACGAATGGCACGCTTTCCTTGGCTCTGGAGGCGCCGCAGGGTCAATATCGGCCGTGGTGGAAGTCGATCGACGTGACAATCTACGGTGTTTCAATGTCGGCCAAAGCGCCGACCATTGAGGGGGCAAAGGCCACAAACGTCCATTTCGACGGCAAAATGCATGCGATGCATTTCACCATTCCGTATCAGGTGCAGACCACAAAACTGACGATTACAATGGGTCGATAACGAATAACGGCTCGCGCGCTTTGCCCGGAAATTCGCGAGCCGGTCGTTGAAAAATCAGGGATGTGGTGAAGAGTAAGGTTGAGTGAACGGACCTCGTCTTCCTCCCATGAAAACGACAGCTTCTTTGACTGCTCTGCCCGAAGCCCACATTCTGCTGACCATCCTATCTCCACCCATGACACATGCAAGCGAGTGTTTCAAATCTAATCGCAACCCATGCCATGGCGGCGCGCACCGCCAAGAGGTAGCTATTATGTCGTCCGCGTCATATCATTTTTGGCATCCTCCAGTCAGATCGGCTCCCCATCGCCCCGACGCCATGATGCTGCGGCCAGGCAAGACGCCGTGCGGCCAGGAAGTTCGATGCCATCTTCGGCGCCTAGTGCGCCGTATCCGCCGCCATTGGCCGCCACGCGGCTGACCATCCCCGGGCGACGCCATTACGGTCGTCCCGAAGTGATGACTTGGTGCGAGGCCAATGAGGCGCTAACGCCGGGTCGCAGCCAGAATCGGAGCCATCAACTCCCCGAGGCGTTAGAAAGAGAACACCACTGAAGGTGCTGACCTCACCACCCATCAGTTTTTATGGGGTCTGGATTGACGTGCTGAATCTGGCTGTGATTCAAGGATTCTGCCCTTGTGAGGAGCGGATTTGGCATGACCCCGGCTATTGTGGAAATGG
>NZ_JABXXP010000054.1 GCF_013376155.1 Nguyenibacter vanlangensis | reverse complement strand
ATGCGGTCACCTGGGAACGCACGGTTGTGGCGCGGCGCGACGATTGGCAGGCGCTGGGCGAGTGGGCGCGGGCGAACACGCCCGAACGCGCCAAATTTCTGGTCCCGCCGGGCGCGTCGCGCGGGCTCGGCAGCGTGGCATCCGCGCGATCGGCCGAACAGGACCGGCTTTTCGAGGGGTTTTCCGTCTTCGCGTATTTTTCGCACCGGCAGGACTGGGTGTCGCGCCCGGCGGGGGCGGCCGTAATGTGGGCGCCCGCCTATTACTGGACATGGCACACCCGGCTGGCCGAGGTCCAGGGCCTGGCCGATCTGGCGGACCGGCTGCGCTACGCCGCGCGGCACGGCCTGTCCTATGTGGTCGATGGCTGCGTTCGGGATGTCGGCCCGGCGCCCAGGGCCCGTTTCGGCCGCCTGTGTGTTTATGACGTGCCCGGGACGTAACCGAAATAATGTTGAAGTCATTCCGTTTTTTGAAAGGGAGTTCCAGTTCATGAAATCCGTGACGCTTGCCCTTGTTCTGATCAGTGTCCTTCTCTCGTCGTCGGCCCAGATCCTGCTGAAGACCGGCATGTCCGGCCGGACCGTGCAGGCGGCGATGACGAAAGGCGCCGCGTTGCGGGACATGGTGACGGCGATCGCGTTGAACCCGTCGGTGCTGTTCGGATTGTTCGCCTTCGGGCTGAGCGCCGTCGTCTGGCTGCTGGTCCTGGCCCGTCTGGACGTCTCGCAGGCCTATCCGTGCGTGGCGCTGGGCATCGTCCTGACGGTGCTGGCCGGGATCGTCTTCCTGGGCGAACCGATTCATCCCGCGCGGCTGATGGGGCTGATTGTGATCGTATCGGGCGTGATCCTGATGGCGCGCGCGGCCTGAAACACGGCCCAGGTCCGTCTCGCGCGGCGCGCGAGACGGCATCATCCGCCCGTTCTGATAAAGACGCACGCGTCGGATCGACGCGTGCTTTTTTTTGCCCGGATCGAAAAATGTCGAGAACGGCGCAACGAGTCCCGTTCCCCGGCAAACGCTGTTTGGATTCAAAATATGAATTTTTCTTGAAATATATGTTAATGTTGTTTTTCAGGCGTTTCGGAGCGGTGTTGCCTGCTTTTCAAATTTTTGACGTGGGCTGCCGGCCCTGCCCATGTGCGGCCGGAACCGGTGGCAGGACGTCTCGGTATTGAAAATTATATTTTTGAAAACGAATAATAAAAGGAGGTCTTCGTGTCCGGAGAAACGGTTGCACCGTCCTTTCAGAGGGGTTCGAAATCCGCGCTGATTCCGATCCTGATCTTTGCCGTCGTCGCATCGCTGTCCCTCGGCGGTGTGCGGGGGGCCGATTATATGATCATGCATGGCTTGAACAGGCTGTCCGGCCGGTCGGCCATTCTCGACCACGCTATTTTCGGCCTGACGAAGGATATGTTTTCCAGCGTGGTTCTGCTGTCACTCGTCGTCTATGCCTGGTACGGCACGCTGGACGCCGCGAAACGCGCGGGCATCCTGGTCGGCGTTTTCATGTCCTTTTCTTCAGGAATCATCAGCCGTGTCCTGCAGCTTCTGCTGCCGACGCATCACCGGCCGCTTCATGACGCGGCGCTTCATTTCAGGATTCCGTTCGGTGTCCAGGCGGACACGCTCAACCACTGGGCGTCGTTTCCGAGCGACCATGCCGCGGTGACGTTCGGACTGGCCTGCACCCTGTATCTGGCGAATATCCGCGTGGGGCGCGTGGCCTTTGCGCTGGTGGCGCTTTTGAACCTGGTGCGGATCTATCTGGGTTTGCATTATCCCTCGGATGTCCTTGCCGGGGGCATGCTGGGGATCGCCCTGGTCGTCACGACCCGGCCGTTTCAGGATTCCCGCATCGTGCGCAGGATCCTGGCATGGGAATTTTCCCATCGCGCCCTTTTCTATGCGCTGGCCTTCTATCTGTGTTTCGGCATAGCGACCTTGTTCAACGATTACCGCTCGGCCTTGGCCGATATCGCAAAGATGGTTGTTCCACATAGTTAAGGCGGAATCATCATCGTTGCACGCCGGCGTCCTGCCCGTGGAATCCCTGTAGGATTCCGCAGGCAGGACATGGCGTATCGTCACGCGGTCCGATCGAGGCGCATCACGGGCTGCTCTGGATCGGCGGCGCCGCTGTTCCGGCGGTCGGTTGCCGGAACAGGGCCAGGGTCCGGTCCAGCCAGCCACGAAATGCAGTGTCCAGTTCGCTCAGCAGCCACGCGAAGCCCAGCAGGCCGCCCAGGATCAGCAGGCATTGCAGCGAGGTAACGCGCGCGGTGGAGATATGCAGGGCGTGGACGGCAAAGGCGCCCAGCAGGGCGAGCAGCGGGACATGCACGGTATAGAGCGGATAGGATGCGGCCCCGAGCGCCTTGAAGATCGTCAGGCTCTTGCCCGTCGGTTGCGTGGCGGCGCCCATCCAGATGATGGCGGGCATGAGAAAGAAGACCTCGATCAGGTCCTGCACGCCGCGCGAGACGAAAGACGGATGGATGACCAGGCCAAGCCCCAGCAGCACCATCGGTACCCAGGCGCCGAGCTTGAACGCGACAAGGCGGGGGCGGACGCGCCACAGCAGGATGCCCAGGAAGAACGAGAAACCCAGCCGCGCCAGGGCGCCGGGGGCCTCCGGCCAGATGAATCCGGTATTGAGGCTCTGATAGAAATGGGCGGTCGCGATCAGGCCGAGCGCGGAGAGGCCGACGATGCCGATCAGGACCCGGTTGGTCAGTTTTCGCCACGTGGCCGCCATGACGAGATTGACGACCAGTTCATAGAGCAGTGACCAGGCGGGGTAATTGAGGGGATAGAGTTCCTGGCTTGATCCGAACCAGGGAATGTAGAAAAGGGACGGCAGGAAGGGTGCCAGCTTGGAGGCCGGCGCATGATACATGGTGATGGCGAGCGCGGTCGCCGCCGCCGAGATGGTCAGTCCCAGCGCATAGAGCGGCCAGAGGCGCAGGACCCGTTTCCACATGAAGCTGGACAGCGCC
Source organism: Nguyenibacter vanlangensis (assembly GCF_013376155.1). Classification (GTDB taxonomy): domain Bacteria; phylum Pseudomonadota; class Alphaproteobacteria; order Acetobacterales; family Acetobacteraceae; genus Gluconacetobacter; species Gluconacetobacter vanlangensis. Next base: position 7,319 of record NZ_JABXXP010000054.1, on the reverse strand, counting down.
ATGCCCGCGTCCAGCCGCGCCGAATAGGCGTCGGCGAGGACGAAGCCGCTGAGCCCGAAGAAGAGATCGACCGCCAGATACCCGCCGGCCGGATACCAGGTGGATGCGAAAATGACGGGGGTATGACACAGGACGACGGCGGCCGCGGCCAGGCCGCGCAATCCGTCCAGAGTGTGAAAGAGACGCCTTGGCATGTCACGATTTTCCTTTGTTTTTTCGAAATGAAGAATCTCCGTGCCGGGCAAGATGTATTGGTTCAGATGTCGCTTAAGAAAATATGGAGAACCGTTCCGGACCGGGTTTGGTCTCTGCCCGCCATGGCGGGCGCAAACCGGGATTCCGGCTTCGGGCGGACCGTTCGATGGGGCGCGCGACGTGGCGCGCTCCACGCACGTCCCGCCGCGTTTATGGCGCGAGGCCGGTTTCCGCCGTCTCACCGACCGTGCCGACCATATCCTCCGGCTTGTCGGTCTGTGCCGCCCACAGGTAACTGCGGCAGAGAGTCAGCAGAAAGAGCAGCCCGCCGCACAGCCATGGGGATACGATCGTGCGTGTCCAGATGGGGGCCAGGCGGCCCGTCATCAGGGCACCGGGATAGAAGACGGGCAGCGAGCACAGAATGACGCTGGTCCAGAACAGGATCTTCGTGGCCTGGCCGCCAGGAAGCGGCAGCCGGCCCGTCAGATACAGGCTCCAGGGCAGCAGCAGCAGCAGGAAATAATGGGTCCAGGATACCGGACTGGTCACCACGCAGAACGCGATCAGCAGGCTGAAATCGACGGCGTCGGCCGAACCGAAACCCCGGATGTCGGTCCACGGCATGGTGCGTCGCCACTGCCATGCGGTCCAGGCGCTCAGCGCAAGCAGCAGCGGCGGCAGCAATTTCGCCAGAAGCATGAGCGGATGAGGCAGGGCATGACCGTAATCGTAGTCGTACATATAGGTCGGCCCCGACCACAGGCGCAGCAGGAAGGCCTCGAACGATTGGTTATTGAAGGCGCCGATCGGATTGCGCGACAATTCGACGATACACCGCATGTACCAATGGCGGGTGAAGTCCACGCCGAATACGGCCACCGAGGACAATGCGGTCGCGGCAACGATGCCCGCGCCCGCCAGGGCGGCGCGTCTGAGGCGCCGGGATATGAAATAGACGACGAAGAGCATGATCATCGGCTTGATGATCGCGGCCAGGCCGATCAGCGCGCCCGCGGCATAAAACCGTCTGGTCTGCAGACACCGCAATGCGCAGGTCAGCGCAAGCAGGACGAAATGCGTGGTATTGCCGCAGGAAAAGACGCAGTACCACAAAGGACCGTTGAGAAGGAACAGGAAGATGACCAGGAATTTCTGGCGGGTCGTGCATCCCCTGGTCAGCAGGACGTAGCTATAGCCGATCGCCGCGAAGCTGAGCAGATAGAAGGAGAGTTCGCCCAGGCGATGATGCAGGACCGCGAACGGCACGAACAGGAAGGAGACGATCGGCCAGTTGACGAAATAGAGCTTGAGGATCAGCGGCAGCAGCGCCGAGGGACCATGGTGCAGAATGGCCTCGCCTGCTGCGTAATAGCCCTTGCGGAAATCGCCCAGGGGCAGCGGATGGGGTTCGGGAAAAGGCGGGTGCACCTGCAGCCAGGTCATGAGCATGAGGAAAGCGATCGCCAGGGCGCCATAGGCGGCGACGCTGGTGGTCAGGCGGTATGCGCGCATCGTACCCTCCTCGGGGCCGGATCCCGGCCCTTGGCGCGCCGGGACGCGGGACAAGCTGTGAAATGCTCGATCGGCAGGCGCATGTCCTGCGATCCGTCCCGCGCGGCCGGCCCGATGGACCGGATATGCGGGATGCTGAAATATCGTTCTATAATATCGTTCTATATCGGGCTCCGACCCTGAAGGATGTCAGAGACGGGACGGGGGGACGCCGATATCCGTTCGGACGGCGTCAGCGCCAACTGACGTCGGTCAGGCCGGGAAAGGCCTGCGGATGGGGTGCGCGCCGATGGCCGACGCTCCAGCCGAGATCGCGCCTGGACAGAAAGACCAGGAGGAGCACCCCGAGCACCGCGAAAAATTCATAGGATTGCAGGATGTTGAAACGGGTCGTCGCCAGGAGGTTCAGCGGCGACAGGACATTGGCCACGGTCACGAAGGCGACGCCCAGCAGCAGCCAGCGCCGGCGTCGGTCGGGGGCATCGGGTATTTCCAGCAGCGAGAAGAAGAGCAGGGAAAAGATCGGCAGCAGGATTCCGTAATGATGTTCCCATGCCACGGGCGACGCCGCGGTGAAGCAGAGCCCGGCCACCATGAGGGAGGCGGTCGCGGCACGCGGGGTGACGGCGGTCCGCGCGCTCCAGAGACCGCCGGCGAGCAGAAGGCCGGTCGAGAGCAGAGTCAGCGCATAGGTGACGCCGTCATAGGGGGCGAAGCGGTGATATTCCCAGATCAGGTTGGTGCCGTTGCCGAGCAGGCGATTGACCAGCCCGTTCATCGACTGATTGGCATAGAAGCTTTCGCCGTGCCGCCCGATGAAGGATAGCACGCGCAGATAGGATTGCGGCCACGACCAGCCATAGAGCAGGCCCGAGGCGACATAGCCCGCGCCGGCGCAGGCCGCCAGGCCGGTGACGAAGGCGCGGTCCCTGCGCAGCAGCCCCCAAAGCAGGAACAGCGCCATCTGCGGCTTGACCAGGGCGGACAGGCCGAGCAGCACGCCGGCCAGTCCGGACCGCCGGCTGGCGTAGAAATAGCACGCGAAGACGAACAGCGCGTCCAGCAGAACCTGGATCTGGCCGAGATAGACTCCCCGGAGCAGCGGATAGAAACACAGCGTGGCCAGAAACGACGCCGCGCCGATCCAGACAGTTCGCGCCGACCGGCCGGGCGCCGCCGTCCGGACCGCGAACATTCGCGCCAGACGCAGGTTCAGCAGGGCCATGCCGGGAAAGATCGAAAACCAGGCGGCCAGATTGAGCAGGTTCAGCGCATGCACCGCGTCCCGGCCCTGGAGCGGAAGCCACTGGATCGCCAGCAGCGATGAGAGCGGGTACTGAAACTTGGTGCCCATGTCGAAAAAGAAATAGTCGTATGCGTCGCCCCCCGGATGGCGTTGCAGCCAGTCGCGTACCGCCAGCATGGGGGTCCAGGAATCATCGCCGACCAAATGGCGAATATCACGTAGAATAATGATATTATTGCTAAAATACGAATTGTCGAGCGCCCAGGCCAGCCCGGCGGGATGCAGGTGGCGTAGCGCCAGGATGCATGCGCTGATCGCGACCATGACCGACGGAATGAAGACGCAGACGCGTCTGAGCATGGTGATGACGGGATCGCCGGGACTTCCGGGATCGTCGTCCGGCAACGGGGCGCGGTTCGGAACGGCGGGATCGACGGATATGGGCACGTCTGTCACTCCTCGTCGCCTCATGCGGAACATCTGCGCGGATCGTCCGCTGTGCCGCTCGCGGCGGGGTGAACTGCCGAATCGCCCGTAAGTTCCCCGTTTCGGATACGAATCGTTAATCACAAAGTCGAATGCGCGGGATGTGCGGTGCCTTCGGGCGCCGCACATCCCGCGCGGCCACGTTTGTGCCGCCGGGTCGGAATACCGTCCCGAGACGGATCAGGGCGTGCTTTCGATCGGCGGAGCGATCCCGGCGGGCCGTTGGCGGAGCGACGCCAGGGCGCGGTCCAGTTGCACGCGAAATGCCGCGTCCAGTTCGCTCAGCAGCCAGGCGAAGCCCAGCAGACCGCCCAGAATCAGCAGGCATTGCAGCGAGGTAACGCTGGCGGTGGAGATATGCAGGGCGTGGACGGCAAAGGCGCCCAGCAGCGCGAGCATCGGGACATGCACGGTATAGAGCGGATAGGATGCGGCCCCGAGCGCCTTGAAGATCGCCAGGCTCTTGCCCGTCGGTTGCGTGGCGGCGCCCATCCAGATGATGGCGGGCATGAGAAAGAAGACCTCGATCACGTCCTGTACGCCGCGCGAGACGAAAGACGGATGGAGGGCCAGGCCAATCCCCAGCAGCACCATCGGTACCCAGGCGCTGAGCCTGGACGATACGGTGCGGGGGTGGACGCGCCACAGCAGGATGCCCAGGAAGAACGAGAAGCCGACCCGCGCCAGCGCGCCGGGAATCTGGGTCCAGAAGAATCCGGCATTGAGGCTGTGATAGAAATAGGCGGTCGCGACCAGGCCGAGCGCGGACAGGCCGACGATGCCGATCAGGACCCGGTTGGTCAGTTTTCGCCACGTGGCCGCCATGACGAGGTTGACGACCAGTTCGTAGAACAGCGACCAGGAAGGATAGTTGAGGGGATAGAGCAACTGGCCGGACCCGAACCAGGGAATATAGAAAAGGGCCGGCAGGAACGGTGCCAGCTTGGATGCCGGCGTATGATACATGGCGATGGCGAGCGCGGTCGCCGCCGCCGAGATGGTCAGCCCCAGCGCATAGAGCGGCCAGAGGCGCAGGACCCGTTTCCACATGAAGCCGGACAGTGCCATGCCCGCGTCCAGCCGCGCCGAATAGGCGTCGGCGAGGACGAAGCCGCTGAGTCCGAAGAAGAGATCGACCGCCAGATACCCGCCGACCGGAGACCAGGAGGCCGCGAAGATGAGGGGAGTGTGGCACAGGACGACCGCGGCCGCGGCCAGGCCGCGCAATCCGTCCAGAGTATGAAAGAGGCGCCTCGGCATGTCGCAATTCCTCGCTTGTTGTTGGAAAGGAACGTCCTCGCGCTGGAGCGGATGTATTGATACAGGTCGTGTTTAAGGGAGTATGAAGAGACGGGCCGGTTTCCGTTCTCATTACCATTGCCGGCCGGTGTTTTGTTTTGCGTGGCACGCGCCGGCGTCTATGCTGAACGTAAGCGGCGGCCACCGGGACGCGCCGCGCTTGGGGAAGGAGTCGGTTCTTGGGTCTGAAGCAGCGCCATATCCTGTTCATGGCCCTGGGCGGGTCGGTGGGCGCGGGATTGTTCCTGGGGTCGGGCAGCGCCATCCAGCAGGCGGGCACGTCAGTCCTGCTGGCCTATGTCATGTGCGGCCTGGTCGTCTTTCTGATCGGCCGGGCGGCGGCCGAACTGGCGCTGAGCGACCCGGGCGGCCGCACCCTCAACGCGTTCGTGGGGCGCTATCTGGGCGCGCGCATGGAATTCCTGGTGGGCTGGAGCTACTGGCTGATCTGGACGCTGGTCTGCATCTCGGAAATCACCGCGGCCGGCGTGTTCGTGCGCTACTGGCTGCCCGGGATGCCGCAATGGGTGGTCGCCGCATTGTTGGGGGCCGTGCTGCTGGGGGTCGGGTCGCGTGCCGTGGCCCTGTTCGGCGAGCTGGAATTCTGGCTGGCGCTGCTGAAGATCTGGGCCATCGTCGCGCTGATCCTGTGCGGACTGGCGGTGATCCTGGGCCATGTCGGTCCGGCCGGGGGCAGCGCGTCCTTCGCCAATCTTCTGGCGCCGGGGGTGATCCTGCCGCATGGGGCGGCCGGGTTCGCCGCCATCCTGCCCGTGGCGCTGTTCGCCTTCGGCGGGACCGAAATCGTGGCCCTGACTGCCGCCGAGACCGACGACGCGGCGCGCGTGCTGCCGCGCGCGATCAACGGCATCGTCGGACGGATCATCATCTTCTATATCGGCAGCCTGGCGGTCATCATGGCGATCGTCCCCTGGGCGCTGGCCGATGCGGGGCACAGTCCCTTCGTCCTGGCCTTCGACCGGATGGGCCTGCCCGCGGCCGGGGCGGCGATCAATGCCGTCATGGTGCTGGCGGCGCTGTCGGCCTGCAATGCCGGGCTGTATGCGACCAGCCGGACATTGGCGTCGCTGGCCGAAAGCGGCATGGCGGCGCGCCGGTTCGGCGCGCGCACGGCCAACGGCGTGCCGGCAATGGCGTTCGCGGCGTCGTTCGGCACGGTGCTGGCCGGCGTCGTGCTGAACTATTTCCTGTCGGACCGGGTGTTCGGATATGCCCTGCAGGGCATTTCATTCCTGCTCATCTTCGTCTGGGGCACGATCATGGTGGCGCATCTGCGCTATCGCCTTACGGAAGATGCCGCGCGCGACGGGGCCGCGCCGGTCGCGTCCCTGCCCGGGGCGCCGTTCAGCAACCTGGTGGCTATCGCCTTCCTGCTGGCGATCGGCGTGGACATCGTCTGGGGCGGCCGGCTTTACGTGCCGTTCGCGCTGGATGCCGCCTGGCTGGGCGGGTTGCTGCTGGTCAACGGCCTGGCGGCGCGGACAGGCCGCCAGAGCAGATCCCGTTCAAGCAGATCCCGTTCAAACGGACTCGTTTGAACGGGTGAGGATGCTCACGCCGCGTCACTCCATGTTCAGGGCATGCGCCAGTTCCGCCGGGTCCATGCCGGCGCTCTGTGCCGCGGTCGGGAACGCGCCGGATTCCACTTCGGCTGCATAGTCGCGCAGCGCGGCTTCGATCGCCGTGCCGATTTCGGCGAAACGCTTGGCATGGCGCGGGGATTTTCCGGGCAGCAAGCCCAGTATGTCGTGCCAGACCTGCACCTGTCCGTCGCAGCCGGCCCCGGCGCCGATGCCGATGACGGGGATCTGCAGGCGCTGCGCCAAGGTCGCCGCCAGCGGGGCGGGCACCAGTTCCAGCACGATGGCGAAGGCTCCCGCATCCTGCAGGGCCAGCGCGTCGTCCATCAGGCGCCGGGCGGCGGCGGCCTGCCTGGCCTGCACGCGCAGCCACAGCGTGTGCTGGGCCTGGGGCGTCAGGCCCAGATGGCCCATGACGGGCACGCCCAGTTCGGTCAGGCGGCGGACGATCGGCGCGAGGGAGGCGCCGCCTTCCAGCTTCAGCGCCTGGACGCCGGCCTCCTGCATCATGCGGCGGGCGGAATGGATGGCGTCCGATTCGGTGGCATAGGTCAGGAACGGCAGGTCGGCCACGATCATGGCGCGGCCGGTGCCGCGCACCACCGCGCCGGCATGGCGGATCATGTCGTCCAGCGTGACCGGCAGGGTCGTGTCGTGACCCTGGACGGTCATGCCCAGGGAATCGCCTACCAGCAGGATCGGTATGCCGGCGCGCTCGGCCAATGCCGCCGAAGGGGTATCATAGGCGGTCAGCATCGCGATCCGCTTGCCGTCCCGCTTCATGGCCTGGATGTCGAACAGGGTGATACGCATGATGGGCTCCGTCATGGGCGGCCCGGGCTGCATCGGGGGCTGCCGCATGGATATGGTGACGCGTGTTTACGAAAGCGCGCGGCCGTCGCCCACGCCCGTCCGGGGCAGCGCCCCGGGCAGTATCTGGGGCAGCACGCGGCGCATGGCGCAGCGCCGAGGGGCGG
>NZ_JABXXP010000053.1 GCF_013376155.1 Nguyenibacter vanlangensis | reverse complement strand
GTCTCGCGGCCATGCGCCGCCGGCTGGACGAGGTGCTGGCCGACCGGGCTGTCCGCCGCATCGCCCCCCTGCGCCACCTGGCCCGCTACCCCGCATCCTGCCATCCGGCACAAGGCGGTCATTATGCGCTGCAGGCCGCGCCGGCCGGCTATGTCTATGTGCCCCGTGCCCGGCCGCCCGACTTCGCCGAACGCCTGGCGGCGCTGGCCGGGATTTCCTTTTCCGTCGTCGCGCCGGCCGGCTGGGGGGCGCCCGAGGCGACGGCAAGGATGATCGCATCGGTCACGGCGCAATGGTTTCCCCATTGGACGCTGATCCTGGCCGGACCCGCCGAAACCATGCCCCCGACCGCGCATCCGCAGATCACGACCCTGCATGTGCCGGCCGGCGGCCGGATCGCGGCGATCAACGCGGCGATCCGCCGGGCGGAGGGTGATTTCGTCGTGCTCCTCGACCCCGACCAGGAGCTGACGCCGGATTGTCTCTACGCCTTCGCGACCCGCATCGCCGCCGGCGACGCGGAGTTCCTGTATGCCGATGAAGACAGGATCGACCCGGACGGCGGCTACACGCAGCCATTTTTCAAACCGGACTGGTCGCCGGACACGCTGCTCAGCCTGCCTTATACCGGCCGGGTCAGTTGCATCCGCCGCAGCCTGCTGCATCGCACGGGGCCGCTGCGCGAGGAACATGAAGGGGCCGAACATTGGGACCTGGCGCTTCGCGTGACCGAACAGACCCGGCATATCGGCCACGTTTCCCAGATATTGTTCCATGACCGGCATCCGCCCGACCGGCCTCCATGCCGCGACGCCGGTCGCAAAACCCGCCAGGACGCGTTCCGCCGCCGCGGCCTGGCGGCCATGCTCGAACCGATCGCCCAGGCCCCGTGCCACGATCGGGTCCGATACGCCGTGCGCGGCACGCCGCTGATTTCGATCGTCATCCCCACGCGCGACAACGGCCCGGTCCTCGCCCGCTGCATCGCATCCCTGGCGCGCGCGTCCTGGCGCCATGTCGAAATCGTCATTCTCGATAACGGGTCGGCCGATCCCGAAACGCTGCGCATCCTGTCCGATCTTGACGAACGGACCGATATCCGCGTCATCCGTCACGACGCGCCGTTCAATTTTTCGGAACTCAACAATATCGGCGCGCGGCAGGCGCGTGGCGACATCCTGCTGTTCCTGAACGACGATACCGAATTGCACACGGCCGACGCGCTCGATCGGATGGCGGGATACGCCCAGTTGCCGCATATCGGCGCGGTCGGGGCGAAGCTGCTCTATCCCGCACTGATGCAGGTCCAGCATGTCGGTGTCGTCAATCTCGATGACGGGCCCGGCCATGCGTTCCTGCGCCACGCCGCCGACGATCCCGGCTATGTCCTGCGCAACATCGCCGATTATAACTGGTCGGCGGTCACCGGCGCCTGCCTGATGATCGAACGGCCGAAATTCGACGCCGTGCGGGGATTCGACGAAGATTTCCCGGTCGCCTATAACGATATCGATCTTTGTTTCCGCTTGCTGGAACAGGGATTGTACAATGTGTCCTGTCCCGCCGCGATCTATCTGCACCACGAATCCCTCTCGCGCGGGCAGGATGCCGCCAGCGCCGAACGCCGCGCGCGCCTCGATCGGGAACGGCATCGCCTCTATCGGCGACATCCCGGTTTTCTGATGCATGATCCCTGGTACAATCCCAATCTGCGCCAGCACGGCGCGCCTTTCGCGATCGTGGCGTAGGCGGGACGATGACCGGACGAACCACAGATTCGCCTGCGACGGACGGGGCAGGGGAGGCGGACAGCCTCCGGCAGATCGGATTTTCGATCGGCGGCCCCGCGCTGGCCGGGTTCCTGAATTGGGTGGAACGGCGGCGGATCCAGGACGGCATCGCGCATGTCCTGGTCGCCTCCCCCGGCCTCAAAGGCCGCCACACGCAAATCGGTACGCCGGATCTCCATTGGATCGGCCCGCCGGCGCAACTCGTGCTGGCCGGCATCGATGAGCGGAATTTCATCCGCTCGCTCCCCAGTCTGCTCACCCTGTGCGGCGCCGCGTTGCCCCAGGTCGGGCCCCGGATCGGGCCCTTATCCGCGTCCTTATCCGCACTCGGGCGTCTGGGCATCCCCCTGCCGGCGGAATCCGTCATGCGGGATCTGGGGCTGGACGCGCCGGCGGCGGCCGACCAGGGGCGGCTGGTCGGATTTCTCTGCGCGTGGCAAAGGGAAATCCTCAAGACGTGCCGCCGGAACCGCCGCGCGCTGCTGCGGACGCTCCAGGGGATCGGGCTGGGCCCGGACGACCGGGTGGCGCTGGTCGATATCCGGCCGGGCGGCGGGCTGCAGCAGGCCCTGGCCTGGGCGGCGCAGGACCTGATGAGGCTCGACGTCTCGGGTTATTATCTCTGCCTGCCCGACGGCTCGAACAGGGGCTCGGCCAGGCGTCCGGGCGGGCAGATGACGGCCATGCTGGATCGTCGCACCGTGCCGTCACGCCTGTTGCGGCACGCCGGCCGGCACCGGCACGTGATCGACGCGCTGCTCGGCGCGTCCGACAGTCCCGGGCTGGCGCCGTTGCACCCGGGGATGGCGCAGTTCGCGCGCGCCTTCGCCCAGCGGACTGAGCCGCGCGGGGGGCCGGACGCGGCGGACATGGCCAGGCCCTTGCTCACTTATCTGGCGTCCGGCGCCTGGCGCGATCACCCGGTCCTGTGGCGTATTGCGGCCCGTTGAGCCGCTTACGCGGAAATCGGACAGGCGCCGCCCCGCTTGCGCACCCCGTCCCACAGGCCGCGCAGCATCAGGCGCAGGCGGGTCAGGTTGCGGTCCGCCACGGTGCCGTAGATCAGGATGTAGAAGAAGAGCTGCCGCGCGAAGAAGCGCCGCCAGGCGGGCTTGATGTAGTCCCGCGCCGCAAGGACGGCCGAGTTCCGGACAAGGTAGTAATTCCGGATCGGGGCATGCAGCGTGACCGTGCGGAATCCCAGGTTGAGCCGCCCCGACCCGATCGTATGGTCCATGATGTTCCGCAGGCTCATGAAATGACGATATCCGTGCGCCGTGGCACGAAAGCACCATTCCAGGTCCACTAGGTCGATGAACAGGGCGGCGTCCATCGCGCCGACCTCCCGCAGGACCGACAGGGGGATAAGCGAGCCCGACGCGATCAGGGTATCGACCTCGGCATGGCTCTCGCGGCCCGGTTCGGGCAGGCGCCGGGCCAGCCGCCGCCCTTCGGCCCGCCAGATCGTGTTCAGCTTCTGGTCGTGCCCGTCGCGATAGGCATTGCCGACCGAGCCCACCCGTACCCCGTCGGCTTCCAGCGACCGATAGAGCGCGATCAGGTTGGCGATCGCCCCGTCCTGCAGCACGGTGTCCTGGTCCATCAGCAGCACGAACTGCGCCTCGTCCGCCTCGGCCTGCGCGATGCCGGCATTCTGGGCAAAGGCAATGCCCCGGTTCTCCGGCAAAGGCAGGAAGCGCAGACCATGCTCCGACGCCAGGGCACCGATCTCGGCGGCGCCGCGCGATCCGTTATCCACGATGACGACCCGCCCGACCTGCGGGACCAGCGCCGCGACCACCTGGCGAAGGCGCGAAAGATCAGGATTATATGTAACGAGAACGGAATATATCCCGGAACTCACGCTCTACCCTCATGGTGCGATGCTCGACGCACCCTTATACGCGCCGCTGCCCCGTTTGGAAACGCGCACGTCCGCTTGTTGCCGCCGCGCCGTGCAGCCGGGATCAGCGGCTCGATCAGAGACCAGTCTTCCTCCGTCAGGTCGCTCTGACAGCAAAGCTGGCTCCGGCCATACCGGGCGCGGCTCTCGACGGTTCACGTCAGCAACGCTCTGAAGCAGGGCCGCCAACGCAGAATCACGAATGATTCCAAATTCTAGCGAAAGAAGACGCCGTTAAAAGTTCTCCTTATGCAAATAATTCCACCAAAAATCAGCGTCAGGAAACGACTGGGAGTTGATTAACTCTGTAGGAATGAGAGATTGTGCGGCCGAGAACCGGGTCGTCCAGTTCCATCGCAAAGAACGCCGAAGGTCGGATCCCGCCATGAACAGGCACGGTACCGCACAGCATTGCCGAGCCAGGTATGAAGCGCGTCGTATTGGACAATTCCGATAGTAAGTCCGTGGGCGTTCTCAGCAGGGACACATTCCCTTCCTGATAGAGGACCTGCTGCCCATCTTCTTCGATCCACGCGCGGAGAATGACTTCGTCCCAATGTGACTTGACATCATCCCAGTGCCACAATTCCCGCGCTACCGGCTTGACACAGAGCTGCTTCGACAGAGCGATCCCTATCGTCTCAGCTTTGCGGTCCGTATGATCGGACGCCAGCCCGATCCATAGCCCGTCGGCCAGCGCGACGAGCAACGGTTCAACTTCACCCGACGTATCGGTTCCCAGAACGTCAACATGCTCGCTTTGACAGAGTAGCGTACTGCCCACCCTGTAATACACTGGCACGGATGACGGGCGATGAACCCCAATCGCCTCAAGTTCTTGAATGTGATGCTCAATGGCCGCAGAGTCACGACCGGCCCAGCCAGCAACGACAAGTTGATCGATTTCAGTCCAGATCACATCGGACCGACTGTCACGGATTCGAGAAAATTTCAACATCTGGCGTAATTTTCCCTTCAGGCTGGATCGTAATAATGAATTTCGAGCAGAAGACAGCCGCCTTCAGATTTGAAAGGTCCATGGACAGCGCCTGGCGGCCGACAGGCATAGGTGTTAGGCAGGAATGGTATTCCACCGTTGCCGTTCTCATCGTTGCCTACTGTCAGATCGCCTGAGAGGAGATAGACCTCCTCCCAATAATCATGAACGAAGGGCTTCTTCGTGTATTCGCCGGGCGCAAAACGTAGAAGCCGCGTACGGCTACCCTTCTTTGCGACCTCATCAAGACTGCCGGAAAGGATCTTCTCCTGTACGTTTTCCTTGTATGCCGGAGGTTGAACCCAGCCTTCGCTCATATCAAGCGTATGGAATTCTTTATGTTCTTTCGTAACCGCCATGATGTATATCCCTGTGTATTGAAATAATGATCAGTAAGACGACAGCATCTGATCGACGAGAGTGGTCGAACGATCCCAATCGAACGTTCGAAAGGAGTGGTTTTTGGGAACGAAGCTTGCGCCCGCGTAGAACATTTCGTACTGCGTATGGCGCGAAGCGAATTCTGATCCGATGCAGTCCCACGCCAATTTGAAGAACTTGACACGATCGGCTGCATCAAGAACCGGCGAAGCCTGCGTTTTGCGAATCCACTCCATCATCTCGGGATTTTCCATATCCTTAGATGAAGAAGGAAGCATGATGACGCCTCCGCCGGCGAGATCGCGCAATTGCTCAATGAACCGGGGATAAAGTTTCTGGGTAATTGTCTGGGCAGAGTACAAGCTGTGATGATCTGGAATGAAATAAGAACCATAGGACGCGCCTTTTGCTTCCATCCCGGCCACCATGGCATCCAGCATTCCTACGTCCGCGGCAAGTTGTCCCAGCGTCTCTCGAACCGAGGGAAGACGCTCTGTTCCGTTAACCTGTGCGATTTTGCGTGCAATCCCGACGAGAAAGGTCAACTTCGTCTTGAGCCGGATCATCGCCTGATAGTTCTGGTAAACATGGGCCGGAGTCGCGAAAAACTGTTTCGCGCATAGATCTCGGTCATTATGGACGAAGACCCGCTCCCAGGGGACAGTGACATTCTCAAAAACCAGAATGGCATCGTTTTCGTCAAAGCGGCTAGCCATCGGATTGTCAAAAACGGACGACGCGCCCTCCTCGTAGGACTTTCGGGATAGAATGCGCAATCCGGGCGTATTCATTGGAAGAACAGCAGAAAACGCCAAAGCCTCCTCACCGGGCGCCAAAGGCTGGATACAGGTTACGAAGACCTCGTTTGCCATGACGCCCCCGCTAGCGAGCATCTTCGCACCGTCGATGACGATGCCTGATGGCCCTTGGTCCACAACCGATGCCGCGATTCGTCGTGTAGAGGGCTGATCGCCCGGATTCCGGACGTCTCCCTGCGGGTTAATAATCACGTATGTCAGAAAGAGATCACTTTCACTGGCATAGCGATAATAATCCACGAGCGCTGCGGCGCGTGCCGGATCAACCGCCTCAAAAATATCCCGCCCCATATAGAGGCCGGAAATACACGACGCTACGTGATCTGGAGAGCGGCCGAAAAAGCCCGCATGGTGCATGCTCCAGAATTCAAGGGCTTCTCGTCGCTTGACAAGGTCCGAATGGGTATGAGGCAATTGCCAGATCCGATTGATGGTCACTCCGGCTTCGTTTTTGCACGTCATTAGATCGCGGTTCTGCTCGTCCGATGCGATATCATAAAGCGCACAAACTGTATCTATTGAGCGTCCAAATGCCGGATGAACCGTAACATCGGGCACGCGTTCGCCGTTTATATAGACTGCGCGGCCATCGCGCAGACTCTCTCTATGGTGCTCGCCGGTTTTCATCGATATCCTTTCATTGCGGACTCATAAGAGCGAGAGCTTGCATAAAAATGCAAAGTTAATATAAATAGAAAATTATTGTTCGTTTATACTTCTTATTCCATGATACATACTCGAGAAAAAAAGAAGAGGTTGACACCCCTCTCTCGTTTGTACGTCAACGACTCGAGCTACAAATAGAAAATGCTCTCCAATATCCTGAACAAGAAACCGTTCGCACCGAAGAACGGCGAGAGCATCCGCTACGCCGATTGAACCGTTGCGCGTCATGGCATCAAGCATTGCTTCCCGTTGGGAAATTGGCGCCGGCCGCCCGAAGAGGTCCGAGAGGGATTGGTGAGTGTCTCCAAGAACATTGATCAGAAAGCTATCGCTCTCGGAAAAAACCCTCCCTGGATGGGTGCTTTTCTTGACACTAAAGATAACAAGAGGTGGGTCGAGCGACACCGTATTGAACGATGTTGCTGTGAGAGCAGCTCGCTCGCCGGAACCGCTGGTGCCGACGATAAGTGTAACGCCGGTCGCAAACTGCCCGAACGCTCTTCTAAGCTCTCTAGCATCCATGGAAGCACCATACTCTAACGTTCTAATAGCTTTGTAAGAAAGGTAATATCGTTGTGTCAAGGTTTCTTTTTGAGCCCGGAAACGCCTTGTGGAGCTGGGGTCCTTCCGCCCAAAACGCAAAATTAATGAGGAATTGCGCCGTCCTTGCTATAAAATTTAGATTGACATACGGAACGATCCGGTATCCAAATCGCGACGGAATACCTTTCAATGAAAGGTATGTGAGCGATCTATGCGGCCGACCATCTTTCTTTCTATGACTAAGCGACGACCGGCCTCGCACGTCTCTCCCGTTGGCGGACGCATGGTGCTTGTTACGACGTTCAAGTGACGCGTGGCTTATGACTGTCTCTTTGGAGCGTCTCGGCACTTCGGCGACGCTCGACGGCGTAAAATACTTATTTCGGGTAATTTTGAATATAATGCGTGGATGGGGTAGAAATGATGTGGAGCTATCGATATCTCGGTCGTTTCTTTTTGGTTTCCTCAACGGCTCTAATCGCTTTTCACTGCGATATGGCTGCAGCGGCGCACGCGAAAAAGTCTGATCAAAGGTTCACGGCAGGTCCAAAGGCGGCCAGCCATCCTTTGTCGGGGCGGCAGGGGTCTCGTCCGGAAGAATTGCAGGTGTCTGGTTCAGTACACGCCGTAAAAGGTGGTGGGGCCATTCTCATTACGAGCGCCCCAAAAAATATCGAAGGCGTGTCCAGGGACTATATTTCGAGACAGAGCGGCGCCTCGACGGCGGTTGACCTCATCAAGTATCAGCCAAGCATCAACGCATCGACGACGGACTCGTCCGGGATGATCGGCGGCCAATTGATCAGTCGAGGCCTTACAGACTCCGATATGGCCATCACGGTCGACGGGGTTGCGCCGAACTCCGGCGCAGGACATGCCACCCAGAATTTCGAGACCGAGGATACAGAGAGCGTCCAATACACACCGGGGCCGGTCGACTTGGCATTGCCGATCACGAGCGCTGCCATCGGCGGTCTCGAGCAATCTCCCATAATGCCGTCGTCGAAGCGCGGCGGATTCACGGACTTCTCCTACGGAACAAATAATCTGAGTCGCGAATATATTCGTCTCGAATCTGGCGAAATCGGCAATTCGGGGATCAAAGCCTTTTACTCCATGTCGCATGCGCATGCCCGTAACTGGCAGGGAGCCGGGACAGGAAATCGTATCCATATGGATTTTGGCGCATATGCTCCCATTGGGCAGTCGTCATTCGTACGCCCGTTGGTATCGTGGAATTATCAGAGCCCGGTCGCGGTGCTTAGGTTTCCCACGGCCGCTCAGTTTCATGAAGACAAGAATAACCTCCTGCTGACCGACAACTATCATCTGGGATCGACCTATAATCCTCAGGATCCAAATCTTTACTTCGCAACAAATCAATATCGATATAACCAGCTTCAGGCGGATATGCCGACCCATCTTAAGATGGCGTCGTTTCTGGATATTGATATAAAGCCCTATCTTGCGTATCAGAGCGGCCACTGGAATCCGGGGGGCGGCGCGCTCATCGGACCCACGGCGACAGTCGGCGGGAAGGTGGTACCCTTGAGCGTCGGCGAGAGCGGATCCTTGCTGACCTCGGCGATTCCTGGCGCCGCCACTTGGAACAATAGTGGTCCCAAAGGGGGTGTCGTGGCGGAGACGACCTGGCATCTCGGAAAGAAACTGAACATCAACGCCGGATACTGGTATGAGCAGTATCACGATAACGTACACTGGGTGGAATCCGCTTTGAATACCGATGGAGAGGTCGCAAAGCCTGACAATGTCGGGCGTCTGCTTTACGTTCGGGATGGAAGCGGGGCATATCGTTACACGTTCGACGTCAACCATGCGTCCAGCATCATCAATGCCGGCTTCGTTCAGGGAAAATGGACGGGATTGAATGATCGGCTGGATATCGAAGGAGGCGTGAAGGTCGTCCACGAGATTCTGAGCAACGCGCAAGTGTCGAACGGGACAATGACTACCCAGAGCGTGACATCGCCGCTTCCGCAACTTTTGATGTCGTATAAGCTGGACAGCGAAAACCAGATCTACATTAATGGATCCGGAAACTTCCGTTTGCCGGATCCCGGGAGCCTTGCGACGTATTATGATGCATCGACGGGTCATTATGTCGGTTCGCAATCGAATCTGAAGCCGGAATACGTCATTTCCGAAGAGCTTGGATTCAGGCATAGCGGTAAATACCTGTACGCAAGTGTAGAGTTATTTAATTATGCGATCACTAACCGCCTTCTTTCCACCAACGTCAGTCTGAATGGCACTGCAGTTGCGGAGACCCTCAACGCAGGCAATCAAACCTCTCGCGGCGTGGACGTAATGGTGTCCGGGCGACGGACATATGGTTTCACTCCGTATGTATCTTTCGAATATTTACACGCGACAGAGGACACTAATCTTCAGACGACCGCGGAAAACGGTCGAACGGATTATCTGCGCACGAAGGGAAAAGAGGCGGTTCAGGCTCCTCACTACACGGCGAATTTCGGAATTAACTACGATCGTGGGATGTTCTTCGGTGATTTTGGCCTTCACTACACAAGTTCTCAATGGGCGTCGTTCATGAACGATGAAAAAATGCCCGATTACTTCACGAATTCACTTGGAATTGGTGTGCGTTTCAGGGGGGTCGGATTCTTCAAAAACCCCGTGTTCAGGCTGAATGCGAATAATCTCACCGGCGCGTTTCTCCGCACGGGCGTCGCAAGCGTCGTCAATAACGCTCGCGAGACACTTGGAGTCTATGGAAACGCGATTGCATCGTCCGGTGGCGCGACCTATTATTTATATCCTCGATTCAATATTACGGGTACAATATCGTCCTCCTTTTGATCTCTGAACTATATTGGATGGTAAGTATGGTGAGGTTTCTATCGAACGCTGTCATCTTCCTGGGATTGGCTGGTGTCTCCCTCGTGACGGGCTCGACGGCAGGTGCGGCAACGCCCTCATTCGCGGGCATGTGTTTATCCTTTGTGGGGAACCACAATGCGAACGGCAATGCGTACACCGTGACCAAGGCGTATTTTGGTAACCGGAACGCGCCCATCAAGGTCCGGCCGGCTCAGGAAAATGCGTCTGCGACTGCCAGTTTCGACGTCTCTGTGAACCGCCGTATCCACCCGGTGAAGGACGCCTTGCAGGGGTGAAGTGTGATTTCTGATCTTAAGAGCGAGCTTAAGGACGTTTTTAAGAGCGGAAGATCGGATGGAAATCATCACG
>NZ_JABXXP010000052.1 GCF_013376155.1 Nguyenibacter vanlangensis | reverse complement strand
CTGGGCTGGCTGGGGCTGCGGCTGGACGGCGCGGCCAACGCGGCGCACGCCCCGCTGATCAGCAGCCCGGACAGCGCGATCGAGGTGCGCGTCATCCCCACCGACGAGGAAAGCGTGATCCGTCGCGATGTCGCGGATTGCCTGGGCGGGATGTCCGGCCACGGCGCGGACGAGGCCCCTGCCCCCGGTTTCCAAAGGCCCGGTTCCGAAGGGCCCGATGCCGAAAGGCCCATTGCCGAAAGGCCAAGTTTCGAAAGGAACGACGATGAGTGAGACAACGATGCGTGACGCGAAGGCGAGCGAGACGGGGACGGGCGGTCCCCTGTCGGCGGCGGAGATCGCGCTGTTCGACCGCTGGTGGCGGGCGGCGAACTATCTGTCGGTCGGGCAGATCTATCTGCTGGCCAATCCGCTGCTGCGCGAGCCGCTGACGCTGGACCATACCAAGCCGCGCCTGCTGGGCCATTGGGGCACCACGCCGGGGCTGAATTTCCTGTATCTGCACCTGAACCGGATCATCCGCCAGCGCGACAGCAGCGTGCTGTTCATCGCCGGGCCCGGCCATGGCGCGCCCGGCGTGGTGGCCAGCACCTATCTGGAAGGTACGTACAGCGAATATTTCCCCGAAGTGTCGCAGGACCTGGCGGGACTGGGGCGGCTGCTGAAGCAATTTTCCTTCCCCGGGGGGATTCCCAGCCATGCGGCGGCGACCACGCCTGGCTCGATCCATGAAGGGGGGGAGCTGGGCTATTCCCTGTCGCATGCCTATGGCGCGGCGTTCGACAATCCGGACCTGGTCGTCGCCTGCGTGATCGGCGACGGCGAGGCCGAGACGGGGCCGCTGGCGACGTCGTGGCACGGCAACAAGTTCCTGGACCCGCGGACCGACGGCGCGGTGCTGCCGATCCTGCACCTGAACGGCTACAAGATCGCCAACCCGACCGTGCTGGCGCGCATTCCGCACGAGGAGCTGGATGCGCTGCTGCGCGGCTATGGCTATGCGCCGATCTTCGTCGAGGGGCACGAGCCCGCGCCGATGCACCAGAAGATGGCGGCGGCGATGGACCTGGCGTTCGACCGGATCGCCGCCATCCAGAAGGCGGCGCGCCAGCAGGGCCGGACCGAGCGCCCGGCCTGGCCGATGATCGTGCTGCGCAGCCCCAAGGGCTGGACCGGGCCCAAGGAGATCGACGGGCTGCGCACCGAGGGCTATTGGCGGTCGCACCAGGTGCCGTTTTCGGACCTGACCAAGCCCGGGCACCTGGAGGCGCTGGAGCGCTGGCTGCGCGGTTACCGGCCCGAGGAGCTGTTCGACGAGAACGGCCGGCTGTTCGCCGACATCGCGGCGCTGGCACCCGTCGGCGAGCGGCGGATGAGCGCCAACCCGCATGCCAATGGCGGGCAGTTGAAGCGCCCGCTGAAACTGCCGGACATCACCCGCTATGCCGTGCCGGTGACGGTGCCGGGCGGGGATCTCGGCGAGGCCACGCGCGTGCTGGGCGACTGGTTGCGCGACGTGATGCGCGAGAACCTGCCGGCGCGGAATTTCCGCGTGCTGTCGCCGGACGAGAACAATTCCAACCGGCTGAACGCGGTGCTGGACGCGACCGGCCGCGCCTGGAACGCCGAACGGTACGACTACGACGACCATCTGGCCCGGGACGGGCATGTGATGGAGATCCTGAGCGAGCATACCTGCCAGGGCTGGCTGGAGGGCTATCTGCTGACCGGGCGCCATGGGTTCATGTCGTGCTACGAGGCGTTCATCCACATCGTCGATTCGATGGTGAACCAGCATGCGAAATGGCTGAAATCGGCCAAGGAGGTGCCGTGGCGCCGCGCGATCGCATCGCTGAACTATCTGCTGACGTCGCATGTCTGGCGGCAGGACCATAACGGGTTCAGCCACCAGGACCCCGGCTTCATCGACCATGTCATCAACAAGAAGGCGGACATCGTGCGGGTCTATCTGCCGCCCGATGCCAATACGCTGCTGTGCACCGCGGCGCATTGCCTGCAGAGCTGGGACCGCATCAACGTCATCGTGGCCGGCAAGCAGCCCGAGCCGCAATGGCTGAGCATGGAGGAGGCGATCCGCCATTGCAGCGCGGGGATCGGCATCTGGGAATGGGCCAGCAACGACAAGGGCAGCGTGCCCGACGTGGTGATGGCCTGTGCCGGGGACGTGCCGACCCTGGAGACGCTGGCCGCCGTCAAGCTGCTGCGGGAGCACGCGCCGGACCTGAAGGTGCGGGTGGTCAATGTCGTGGACCTGATGACCCTGGAATCGGACGGCCAGCACCCGCATGGGCTGCCGGATTCCGCCTTCGACGCGCTGTTCACGCCGGACAGGCCGGTGGTCTTCGCCTTCCATGGTTATCCGCAACTGATTCACAAGCTGATCTACCGGCGCGCGAATGCCCGCAATTTCCATGTCCACGGCTTTCGCGAGGAAGGATCGACGACCACGCCGTTCGACATGGTGGTGCGCAACCGGCTGGACCGGTTCCACCTGGTGTCCAACGTCATCGACCGCGTGCCGGGCTTGGCAACCAGGGCGGCCTATGCCAAGCAGGCGATCCGCGACAAGCTGGTCGATCATGAGCGCTATATCGCCGAATATGGCCGCGACATGCCCGAGATCGAGGGCTGGCGCTGGGCATAGCAGGCCCTGACCAGCCCGCGCGGCGCCGCCGTTAACCGCAGGACGGCGGCATGCGGTGCGAGGGTGGAAAAGGCCGTGATGTTCTTCGTTCTGAAGGCGGTGATGTCCGGGATTCTGATCGCGGCGGTCTCGACGATCGCGCGGCGTTATCCTGGGCTGGGAGCGCTGGTGGCGTCCCTGCCGCTGATTTCCGTGTTCGGCATGATCTGGCTGTGGCTGGAGACGCATGACCCGGCGCGGATGGAGGCGCATGTCGGCGCGACCTTCTGGTATGTCATTCCGTCCCTGCCGATGTTCCTGCTGATTCCGTGGATGATGCGCCACGGCGTGTCCTTCGCCCTGTCGCTGGGCGCCGGCTGCGGCCTGACGGTCGGGCTGTATCTGGTGATGGTGTGGTTCAGCCAGCGGATGGGCGTGAGCCTGTAGAGTGGAGCATCTTCACACGATCGGGTGACCGGCCGGCCGAACGATCGCGCTTGAAGACGGGTCAGGCCATCCCTTAATATTCGTTATGAACGCCAACTAAGAGGGTGGCATGAGCGACAAGCCTTCAGCGGGAAAGCAGGTGGTCAGCGTGCAAATGCCCGCTGATCTGGTGGACGCAATGGATCGCTATGGGGAATCCATCGAACGACCCCGGTCATGGGTCATGCGGGAGGCCGTAGCGTCCTACCTTGCCTATGAGGCAGAAAAGGACAGGGCAACACGCAGGGCCCTGGCCGACGTGGATGCCGGCCGGCTGGTCAGCGCCGAAGCCGTCAAGGCATGGGCTGACGGTCTCGACAAGGGGACCCCTCTGCCGCTGCCGAAACCAGGGCAGTGAAATACCAATGGACAGCCAAGGCCGTATCCGATCTTCAGACGCTGACCGCAGATTTTGAGCATCCGGACGCCGCCGCGCGTGTGATGCGGCGGCTGGCGGCTGCGCCGGACGTGCTGATGCAGTTTCCCCGCATGGGGGCGCTCCTTCCTGGATTCGCTCCGCGCGAGGTCAGACGATTCATCGTGGATGATTACGAAATTCGCTATGAAGTGACCCAGGAAGCCCTTTTCATCACTGACGTTTTCCATACGCGCCAGGATCGAGAGACCTTCCATTAAAGGTCATATCGCCAGCAACTGACGGGTCACGGCGTCCAGAAAAGGACCAGCCGCTTGGAGGTGCCGGGGGCTGCGACCCCCTGCCGGGCCCGGGCAGAGCCCGGCCTGTCTTTCCGGCGGTCCAATGTTCGAGCGGATCGATATGCGTCCACCCGATCGCGATCCGTTCTAGACAGTGCCGCGCCGGAGCAGCCGGTCGGCGCGGGCGAAGGTGACCAGGTTGCCCAGCAGGATCAGGGCGATGCCCAGGGTCATGTTGGCGGTCCAGCGCGTGCCCTCGCACGCGACCGAGATGATGAGGGCGACGGCGGGGGAGAGGATCGTTGTATAGGCCGCGCGGTCGGCGCCGATGCGGTGCACCAGGTGCAGATAGGCCAGGAACGCGACCACCGACCCCGGCAAGGCGAGATAGAGCAGGGCCGCGATCCAGGCCGCGTCGGCCGGGGCCGCGAAGCCGTGCCCCGTGGCCAGCAGGCGGACCGCCAGGAACAGGCAACCCCAGAGCATGCCGCGAAACACCGCGTTGGGCAGGTCGGTCCCCGCCGCCGCCGCGCGGCGCGACAGCATGTTGCCGCAGGAGAACAGGAAGGTGCCGAACAGCGCGAGCCCAGCCCCGCGCGCATCGATGCCCCCATGGCCCATGCCTCCTTGGCCCACGCCGGTCATGACGGCGACGCCCAGGATGGCGACGCAGCCGCCCGCCATGCCGCGCCCGTCGGGACGCCGGCGGAAGAACAGCCACTGGTTGAGCGTGTTGAACAGGGTGGCCATGCTGAAGATGACCGAGACCATGCCGCTGGACAGCAGGGTTTCGGCATCGTAGATCGCCAGGAAATTGCCCGAGAACATGCACGCCCCCATCGGGGCCAGCCAGCCATGCAACCGCGCCGGCACCCGGCGCAGCCGCCCCGACAGCGCCAGCCAGGCCCCCATCGTCAGCGCGGCGATCAGGAAGCGCCAGAAGATCGCCACGTCCGGCCGGGTCGCGCCGACCTGGACATGGATGGCGAACCATGTCGTGCCCCAGATCAGCACCACCGCCAGGAATAATGCGGCCAGCATTTGGGTTTTCTCCTTGTCCGGATGGGGGTTTCGTTCTTTTTTGAAAAAAAGAACCAAAAAACTTTTGGACGTTTTCGGAGATTTTTGCAGAGTGAGCAAAAAATCTCATAAAGAATCAGGGTTTTTTCTTTCCTTTCGGAAGATGGAGGATAAAGGAAGAGGTCAATCCGTCTGGTCCAGAAGGGGCTGGATGTCGGCGGCCGGGCATGGGCGGCTGATGAAATAGCCCTGGATTTCCGGGCAATTCACCCGCCTGAGGTAATCGAACTGTTCGCGCGTTTCCACGCCTTCGGCGGTGGCGATCACGTTCAGGCTGCTGCACAGGCCGGTGATCGCCCGCACGATCGCCGCCCCGTCGCCGCTGCCGTCGCCCAGGTTGCGCACGAAGCTGCGGTCGATCTTGATGCGGGTGAAGGGCAGGCTGTTGAGGAAGCTGAGCGAGGAATAGCCGGTGCCGAAATCGTCGAGCGCGATCTGGACCCCCATGTCGCGCAGGCGGCGCAGGATGCGGGCCGCGCGGGGCACGTCGTCGATCATCGCGGTTTCGGTAACTTCCAGTTCCAGCCTGCAGGCATCGAGCCCCGAACGGCGCAGCGCGCCGGCCACGCTTTCGATCAGCCCGTCATGGCGGAACTGGGCGGCCGAGACATTGACCGACACGACGATATGCCGGGGCCAGGCGGTCGCCTGGCGGCAGGCGGCATCGAGCGTCCAGATGCCGATATCGTAGATCAGGCCCATGCTTTCGGCCGCCGGGATGAAAGCGCCGGGCGCCAGCAGGCCGCGGGTCGGATGCTGCCAGCGGATCAGGGCCTCGACCCCCACGATGCGGTTGCTGTCGACATTGAGGACCGGCTGGTAGAACAGCACGAATTCATGATGCGCCAGCGCGCGCTGCAGGTCGCGTTCGAGATCCATGCGCTGTTGGCGCAGGCGGTCCATGGCGGGTTCGTAGAAGCGGATGCCGTCACCCGAACGATCCTTGGCGTGCTGCAGGGCGATGTCGGCGTTCCACATCAGCGTACCGCAATCGGTGCCGTCGCCGGGGAAGCGGACGATGCCGATGCCCACGCCGACCGTGACCTCGTGCCCCAGGACCGACATCGGGCGCGACAGCACCAGGCGCAGGTGCCGGGCCTGGTCCAGCAGGGCGGATTCGGACAGGTTCGCGATGAGCACGAGCGCGAACTTGTTGCCGCGGATATGGGCCGCGATGTCGGACGGGTTCATCACCCGGCGGACGCGGTCGGCGACGACGCGCAGCAGATCGTCGCCGGCGGCGTGGCCCATCGTGTTGTTGATGCGCTTGAAGCCGAACAGGTCGAAATAGAAGATGGCGAAACCGTCGGGTTCGGTGTGGCACAATGTCCGCAGATGCGTCTGCAGACCCTGGAGATTGGCCAGGCCGGTGACGTCGTCATGATGTTCGAGAAAGCGGGCGCGGCTTTCGGCCCGGCGCAGGTCGGTCACGTCGTGGCAGTGCAGCATCATGCGCCCGTCGGAAAACCCGGTCCAGGACAGGCGTACCGCCCGGCCGAGGCGCTGGATTTCGGCACCGCCCCGAAGCAGTCCCCCCGGCGGGGCGTCATGCGGGAACGTGTCGTTTGCGGTCGCCTCGTCCAAAGGCGCCTTGTCGGGAATCGCCTGGCCCAGAGTCGCCTGAGCCAGAGTCGCCTGCCCCGGGGACGCGCCGCCATGCAGCGTGCCGCCGCCGAGGCTGGAGAGCGAGGCCAGGATGGCGTCGAGCGGCGTTCCGGGCCGGAGCACCATATCCGTCAGGCCGAGGATCTCGGCGAAGCGCGGATTGCAATAATGCAGGCCGCGATCCGCCCCGAACAGGGCGACACCTTCGGAGACATGCGGCAGGATCGATTGTGCCGCCCCATCGGACAGGTCGTCGGATGCCGCGGACATGTCGAAGACCAGCGCGCAGGAGAACGGCGTGTCCGCCGTGCCGGGGACCATGCCGGAAAGGGGCCGGATTTCCACCCGGGCAGGGAAGCGCGCGCCGGTCTTGCGCGCCAGCAGGGTGGTCCGGATGTCGGCCGGCGACGGCGCGCCGTCCGACGAGAGGGGAAACAGCGCGGCGAACGGGCGGCCGAGCATGTCGGACGCGCTGTAGCCCATCAGCCGTTCGGCGTCGGGGCCCCAACCGGCGACCTGACCGGACGCATCAAGAACGCAGACGAAATGATCGAGCGACGGCGCGGCGTCCGGCCTGGAGCGGGACGCGCGCGGCGTGTCGGTCAGCGCCGCCATAAGCGGCCATCTGTCAGGACCCAGCCGGCCAGTGAAGACAATATTCCTGCTCCGCGATCCGCCGGCGCTGGACCGTCATGGTCCGGAACGATCCCTCCGCGGGACCGGACCGCCGCCGGTAAAGACCGAGCGCGAGTCTAGTGTCCTGATTCCGAAATTCGCAAGCGAATTTTGGAATCGAAAGGACACTAGAATCAATATTTTAGTGGCCTGCTGATCCGAGAAATTCTCATAAGAATTTCTCGGGCAGGACACTAGGAAGTCCATGCGCCAAGTCAATATGGCTTCATCCGGCACGGCGCAGGTCGGTGCGATAAAGAAACGTTGCCGGCGAGGGGTCAGTCGCCGAAGACCACGGTCTTGTGGCCGTTGAGGATCACCCGGTCATCGAGATGGTAGCGCACGGCGCGGGCCAGCACGCGGCGTTCGATGTCGCGGCCCTTGCGCACCAGGTCGTCGGGCGTGTCGAAATGGCTGACCCGTTCGACGTCCTGTTCGATGATCGGGCCTTCGTCCAGGTCGGCGGTGACGTAATGGGCGGTGGCGCCGATCAGCTTGACGCCCCTGGCATGGGCCTGGTGATAGGGGCGCGCGCCCTTGAACCCCGGCAGGAAGGAATGGTGGATGTTGATGCACTGTCCCGACAGGCGCGCCGACAGCGAATCGGACAGGACCTGCATGTAGCGGGCAAGCACCACCAGTTCGGAATTGGTCTGCTGGACCAGGGACCACAGGCGTTCTTCCTGCGCGGCCTTGGTGTCCTGGGCGACGGGCAGGTAATGGAAGGGGATGTCGCCCATGTCGATATGGGCATAGGTGTCGCGCGGGTGGTTCGCGACGATGGCGGTGGGGGTCATCGGCAGTTCGCCGATGCGCCAGCGATAGAGCAGGTCGACCAGGCAATGGTCGAATTTCGACACCATCAGCAGGACCCGGCGGCGCTGGGCGCGGTCATGCAATGTCCAACTGATGCGGAAGCGCGCGGCCACCGCGTCCAGCCGGGCGCGCAGCCATTCGGTGCGTTCGGCGTCGGCGCGGCAGGAGAAGACGACGCGCATGAAGAACAGGCCGGTTTCGACGTCGTCGAACTGCTGGGCCTCGGTGATGTTGCCGTCGGCCTCGAAGAGCGTGGTGGCGATGGCCGCCACGATGCCCGGCCGGTTGGGGCAGGACAGCGTCAGCGTATAGGTCGCCAGCAGGCTGGCCGGGTCTTGGGTCATGTCGGGCAATCGTTTGAGCGCGTGAGGATACTCGACAAAATAATAACATAAAGCGTTTCCGCCGAACACCGGTTCGGCGAAGACGCCCTGTGTGGCGGACCGGGAACTCGACCCTGCCGGCAGCACATTGACGGGTGGGGCCAGGATTGCATCATGCGGCTTTACCCGCCACGGAAAGACCCTGCCTTGTCCCCTTTTCCCGGATTGCTGCCCGATGAGCCGGTCGACAGCGTCGCGCACCTGATCCAGACCGCCCTGACCCCGATCTTCATGCTGTCGGGGATCGGGACGCTGCTGAACCTGTTCAACACGCGGCTGGCCCGCGTGTCGGACCATATCGAAAAGGCCACCGACGCCCTGAAGGCGGCCGCGAACCGGGCCGAGCGGCTGCATCTGCACCGGCACCTGACGCATCTGCACCGCCGGACGCTGCTGCTGGATGCGTCGATCCTGCTGGGGGCGGTCGGCGGCGCATCGACCTGTGGCGCGGCCTTCGTGCTGTTTCTGGGCAGTCTGCGCGATTCCGCGGTGGCGTCGTGGCTGGTGATGATGTTCGCGCTGGCGCTGGCCTGCACCGTGGGCGCGCTGGCGACCTTCCTGTGCGACAGCCTGGTGGCCTG
Organism: Nguyenibacter vanlangensis; assembly: GCF_013376155.1. GTDB lineage: Bacteria > Pseudomonadota > Alphaproteobacteria > Acetobacterales > Acetobacteraceae > Gluconacetobacter > Gluconacetobacter vanlangensis. The sequence goes on along the minus strand of NZ_JABXXP010000052.1, from coordinate 1,585 downwards.
GCACGGGCTGCGCGTCAGCACGTCGTGGGCACGCAAGGCACGATTTTCGGTTAAAACGCCGAAAGGTCAATAAATGTGCAGATTGCATATTTATTGACCATCTTTATCCGATGATCGCCATGTCGGGGGAGCCGGCGCCCAAACGGTCATCAGCGGGACGTGCCAAGCCGCTTGTTCAGCAGGGAAAATAAAGTTGGTCCTGTTCAAAGAGTAATCAGACTATTCGTTTAGAGATTACTATGCGTTTTCCTGTTATCAGACCCCAAGTTCTTTTGTGTTGCGTGTAGACGGGATTCCGTGTTGGTTCCGCCCGCAATCAAATCCAAGGGAATTCGGATAATGTTTATTCAGGAAATCGGTAACCTGGTCGCCAGCTCGATGCATTTTGCGTCGTTCGTGCAACTGGTCGCCTTTCTGCCCGCCGTCGCCGCGCTGATGCTGGCCACCGCGATGTCGGACCGCGTGGCCTGAGGCGACGCGCCCCGAAGGGCGGTCGGCGGCGATTCAGGGGGTCGCCGGCCCGAACAGCCCGATATCGAGATGTTTGCCGGTCGAGTAGTTGAGACCGGCGACGCGGCCGAATTCGGTCACGTCCAGCCCGTCCTGGCGCAGCCGGGCGCGGAAGGCGGGTTCGTCCCGGCGATCGACCAGGGCAAGGCCGCAGGCGCGGTTGTCGCGCAGCAGGTCGGCCGCGCCGGCGGGGCCGACCAGGGCGGTATTCTGCCCGACCAGGAAGACCAGGCTGGGTTCGGAAAACGAGGCGGACGCCACGATCGTATCCGGGCATGGCCGGTAGTCGTCGACCAGGGCGGCGAGGCGGGGGCTGAGCCAGATCGCCTGCAGGTTGGGGATGACGGTCAGGAACAGGCCGACATGGATGATCGCCGCCGCCGCGATGGATGTCATGGCGGCGCGCAGTACGTGGCCGCCGATCACGAACCAGGCGGCGGCCACCACCAGCGGCAGCGCCCCCACCGGCACGATCAGCGCCGCCGGCACCACCTGGTGCTGCAGGCGCCACAGCAGGACGGGACCGGCCAGCGACAGGGCCACCCCGATGGCGAACCACAGCCCGCCATAGACCGCCAGCACGATTTTGCCCCAGCGCGCCGCCGGCCATGACCAGCGATGCGGCATGGCCATGATCGCGGCCGCCGTCAGCAGGGCGATGGCCGGATAGGCCGGCAGCACGTAATGCGGCAGCTTGGTCGCGATGGCTTCGAACACCAGCCAGTGCGGCACGATCCAGCAGAGCAGGAACCGCACGGAAGGCGTGCGCCGCCGCGCCCAGACATAAGGCAGCGCCATGGCCGCGAAGAGCGAACCCGGCCAGAAGGCGATGGCGAAGACGGCCAGATGATAGCCGGGCGGCAGGCCGTGCGCCTGCTGGCCCGAGGCGACCTTGCCCAGGAAATTGTTGCCCACCGCGCGGGTGAAGAAATCGCCGTGGCTGACGACGCCGATGGCGATGCACCACGGCAGCACGATCGCCAGCATCAGCGCCCAGCCCCAGGCGGGGCGCAGCCGGCGCCACCAGTCGGTCCGCCGCTCGACCAGCGCCAGGGCCAGCGGCGTGCCGAAGCCG
>NZ_JABXXP010000051.1 GCF_013376155.1 Nguyenibacter vanlangensis | reverse complement strand
CGATGGATCCGCGCGGGTGGCACGCCGGCGGCGTCCGCCGCGCGGGCGACATCCTCCATCAGGCCGGCCGGTCCGCAGACATAGACCGACAGCCCATCCGTGCCGGCATGGGACGCCATCGCAGTGGACGGATCGAAACGCGGCGTGTCCGCGCGACCCCGGTCATGCACCCGCACCCGCGATGCGAAGGGGGCCTGCCGCAATAGTGGGGCCAGGACGGGATCACGGGCGACGTAATGCAGCACGAAGGCCCGGCCCTGGTCGTGCAGCGCGTGGGCCATGGCGATCAGCGGGGTCACGCCGATGCCGCCGCCCACCAGCACCACCTGCCCCGTGCCGGGGCGCAGGGCGAACAGGTTGCGGGGCGCACCGATCTCCAGCCGCGCGCCGGGGCGCACCCGTGCATGCACGGTGCTGGAACCGCCACGTGAGTCCGGTTCCAGCAATACGCCCAGGCGATAGGCATCCCGCCGCGCCGGGTCGCCGCACAGCGAATATTGGCGCACCAGCCCGTCGCCGAGAAACAGGTCGACATGCGCACCGGCCTGCCAGACCGGCAGCAGGCCGGACAGTGGCCGCAGGTCGAACAGCAGGACCTGCCCCAGGGGCACGACCGAGCCGACCTGGACCGTGATCCGTCCGGGTTGCTGCGACGGGGCATTGTTCAATGGGGCGGTAATCACAGGATGTAACTCACCGCGGTCAGAGCCTCGGTCGCTTCGAGCAGGCGGATCACCTTGCGGTCGATCTTCAACCCCTTGGGCGTACGCGCCAGGCGATAGGTCACGTGGGCCGCGTAATCGTGCACCCGATGCTGCCGCAGTTCCTTCAGCACCTGGGCGCAGCGCAGGGTGCAGGACTCCGTGCCGCTATCCAGCATCCGACCGCGCCCCAGCAGCCTGACCGTGCGTGCCGGTGGCGCCGCCGAGATCGAGCGGCCGCCTAGCAGCCGCTCGACACGCTTGCGGCGCATCGCGGCGTCATCATAGGCATAGTTCAGCGTCGCTTCGAAATCGTCCTGATCGGGATCGATGGGAACGATGTATTTCGCCTCCGGCGTGTAGAGCGCGAGCCATTCATGATACGCGCCGTGGTCGAGCAGATCGGCTTCCAGCGTGATGAGGGCCATGGCCTCATCGAGAGGAATGGTCATGCCGCGTCTCCTCCGCTCATGGTGGCGAGCCACTGGCGATAGGCTGCGCGCATCCCGGTCTCGGCGCTGACGTCGCTGCGCAGATGCCCATCCGCGCCCCGCGTTTCGTGCCCCAGGCCGCGATTGAGCAGGACGGCGATGCCGCGCCCGGCATGGGACCCGCGCTGCACGCGGTCCCATGCCTCGGAATCGTCGGGGGTGCCGAAGCCCATCGGCCCCTGGAAATGCTCGTGCAGGCGCAGGCGCATCCGGTTGGCGATGTCCGGGCCGCCATCCATGCCGATGGCGATGTGGCGGATTTCCGTCCGTGTCACGTCGAGCGGACGCAACACGCGGAAGAATGCCATCGAACAGGCCAGGTTGGGGAACAGATTCAGGTTGAAACCGGTACCGCCCACGGCGCGCACAATCCGGCGCACCTGCTCGGGCGGATAATCCTGCGAAAGCATCTCGGCCAGTTCGCTGAATCGTTCGGGAATCGGCGCGTCCAGGTTCGCGTCCAGGTCCACCAGTTCGGGGATCATGACCATGACCGAATGGCCGTTGCCCAGATCCTTGACGAATCCGTCACCTTTCACGAAATCGAACGTGTCCTGGGTCTCCGCGTCGACGGAATCGAGGAAGGATTTGTGCACGATCGGGAAATGATAGGCGTCGGTTGTGTTTTCCAACTGGATCTTCCAGTTGCCGGAGAAGGTGAAGCGATGCTCGCCCATCGTCTTCACCGGCCAGCCCGCCCCCTGCTTCATGAACAGGCCGATCCAGGGCCGCGCCGCGCCCAGCCATTCGTCCAGCGGCGCGATGCCGTGATCGAAGGTCGCGAAGATCAGGCCGGCATACTCCGCGACCCGCAGGTTGACCAGCGGCAGCGCTGCCTTGTCGAGTTGCCCGTCATAGCCTTCCGCGTAGGGCACGCCGCGCAGGGCGCCGTCCAGCCCGTAGGCCCAGCCGTGATAGGGGCAGACGAAACTGGCTGCCCTGCCTTTCGCCCGTTCGCAGACCGTCGCCGCGCGGTGGCGGCAGCGGTTGAGCATCACATGCACCGCGCCCTTGCGGTCGCGCGAGACGATGACCGGGTGCGATCCGACGAAGGTCGTGACGAAATCGCCGGGTTCGGGAATGTCGCTGTAGTGCGCCACCCAGATCCAGTGATGCATGAAGATGCGTTCCATCTCCATCCGGTACAGCGCCGGATCGCTGTAGATCGAACCGTCGGCACGATCCGGGGCCAGGAATGTTCCGGGATCGGGCGGGTTGGTCATGATATCGCTCCATTCAAGGGTAGATCGGGCCGGTCGCGTGCTGGCGCGTCCGGGTCAGAAATCGTGATTCAGTTCGAAGCCGGTCATCATCGGGGCCGCCACGACGTTGTGGATGAACGCGCCGTTCGGCAGAACGAAGAAGGAATTGAACTTGGACAGGATGATGTAGCGGTCGAGCGCGTTGTTGATGTAAAACGATGCCCGCCATTTCGGCCGCTTGTAGGTGATACGAAGATCCAGCCGGTTCCACGCGGGGATATCCAGGATCGGGTCGTTCGCGGTCGCGTTGGACCCGACATAGCTGCTGTCGACCCAGCGGAAATTGGCCTGGAAGGCCAGGTTCTGCTCCGGGGCCAGCGGCACGGTGTAGGAGGCCATCGCGTCCGCCGTCCAGTCGGGCGTGCTGGGCAGCCGGCTGCCGGTGCGCACCACCGGTGCCAGGCCCGCCCCAGGATAGATGACATAGTTCAGGAAGCGGCTGGCGGTGTAGGAGATGCTGCCGCTGACATTCAGCCGCCGCGTGACCTGTGCGTCCAGCCCGCCCTCGAAGCCCGTCACGCGGCTTGCCGCCGCGTTGGTGATGGCGTGCGAGGTGATGCCGTCACGGACCACCGTCGACTGGACCTGCTGGTTCTTCATTTCGATATCGTATCCGGCAACCGTCAGGTTGACCCGGTTCGCGATCCGGAACTTGCCGCCGAGTTCGTAATTGGTGACCTTCTCCGGCGCCACTGGGGTGACGTCGGTGGGCAGGAACGGCGCCTTCTGGTAGCTGCCGGATTTGAAGCCCTGGGCGTAGCTCAGATAGATCGAGCCCAGGTGCGGCAGGTCGTAGCGGAGCGAGGCCGACGGCGAAGCATTGTACCAGGCATGCGAATTCAGCACCGGGCTGTTGAAGCTCTGCCAGCCGTTCTGCGTGCTGTTCATGGGCGCCGTCAGCACGCCGTTCACGGGAATGACGTAGCGTTCCAACCCCGACGCATCGATATGTTCCCATGTATAGCGCACGCCGGCATCGAGATGCAGGCGCGGCGTGATGGCGTAGCCCGCATGGGCGAAGCCCGCGACGCCCGTGCGGCGCAGCGCCACGATCTGCGAGTTCCAGAACCCGTTATACAGCGAGGGCGGGCCGCCGGACGGATCGTTCAGGTCGGCCAGGCTGTAAAAGCGGTTGCTGTATTCCCGGTCCTTGTAGGCCGAAACGCCGCCCCCCATGTCAGACGGCGCGTCGTCAGGGAATCCAGCCGCACGGTCTGGACCTTCGATTCCTGTTCTTCGTAGAGAACCTGAAGATTGTTCTTGTACGCGGCATTGCCCACGAAATCGATGGGGGCGTCCGAATAGGCTTCGCGCCACGAGGTGACCGAGGTCAGCGTGGCGAAGGGCAGGTGCCATTTCGCGTTGATGCCCACGCCGTAATCGGCGCTGTCCGCCTGATAGGCCAGGTCGCCCATGATGTCGTAGCAATGGCAGCTTGTCAGCGGCCCGCCGGCGCTCTGATTGCCGTTGTCGCGATGGTAGTCGCCGATCAGGCGGATATCCGTCGTGTCCGTGGGAACGAAGCGGAATTCGGAACGAAAGCCCGCATTCTGTTCGACTCCGGTATATTTGTCGAGATGGATGTGGCTGCCATAGAGGGCGACCAGGTCCTCGCCCGGAAAATAGGGATTCTGGTAATGGGGCGATGAACCGGTATTTTTGAAATATCCGTCCGAGCGCGTGTAGTAGGCCAGGAGTGAGCCATACACCCCGCGAGTGATCCGGCCGCTGGCCAGTGCCTGGACCTTGGCCGTGTTGTAGCTGCCATAGCCGACCGCCATCCGGCTGACGGCGCGGTCGTCCGGTGCGCGGGTGGTGATGCTGACGGCCCCGGCCTCGGAATTACGGCTGAACAGGACGTTTTCCGGACCCTTGTAGATGTCCACCCGCGCCGGGTCCAGGAATCCCATATCGAAGCTGATCGCCGGCATGTAGATCTCGTCGACATAGGTGCCGGTGCCCGGTTCCAACTGGGCATTGTTTCCGACGCCGCGGATGACGAGCTGCTGCGATTCGCCGGTGGGAGAGAGCGAACTCGTCGCCAGTGAGATGCCTGGCGTGATGCCCAGCAGGTCCTTCGTGTCGCGGATTCCCATTTCTTGCAATTGTTCTGACGAATAGGACGACACCGATTGCGGCAGGCGGCGGATCCGGGCTGTCTGCCCGCTGGCAGTGACCGCGATCACCTCTTCGCGCACCGTCGCCGGGGTTGCCCCACGGGCCGGAGCGTGCGTCGCCGGCACCGCGTTCGACTTGCGCCCCTTGGGGAGGGATTTGGCGACCGGGTGCGGGGTCTGCGCGCCGGCGGCGCGCGGAAGGGTGGAGACCAGCAGGGCGGACGTGGCGATGACGGTCGCCAGGGAGATCTGTTGTCGCAGATTCACAGCATTGCGGGAACGCACGGACATCGTGAATCCTTTTGGCTCTTGGGGGCAACGTCAATTTGATGACGCATCGAACCACGTTCCGCATCCGGAATCATCACTTTTCATATTAATTATAATTTATATGCGCATGATGCCCCGCTGTCGGGGCGCACTGAATAAGGCGGGCTGGCTGCATCGCCGACGTATGTGTGGTTCTGCGGCGCCCACGTGCGCCGGCCGCTGGCCCAGCTATGCGGGATCAGAAGCGCTGGAGTTGTTCGAAGATCATCCGCAGGCGCGCGTTGAGCGCGTCCATTTCGCTGTCCGACAGGTCATCAAACACGAACGAGAAGATCCGCGCGATTTCCGGCCGCAGGCGTTCCAGCGTCGCGCGGCCTTGATCGGTGATCGTGATGTGGATCGCACGCCCGTCGTCTTGCGAGGTCGCGACATGCACCAAACCATCCGCCGCCATGCGCTGGATGACCTTCGTCAGCGTGGATTGTTTCAGGATGGCCGCGTCCATCAATTGCGACAGCGACGACATGTCACGCTGCGACAGGGCGGACAGCACCTTCCATTGCGAATTGTCCACACCGGCCCGCTTCAAGGCACGCTCCGCCTTCAGGCCGTGCATGCTGGAGATGCGCCCCATCCAGTAGAACGGAGAATCTTCGAGCCTAAACTCAGGTAAAAACGGGGTCTTGCGGGGACGCGTCACAATGGATTCTCAATTCTATTTTCGAAATGGCAATTCAGGCAGCGGAGACGTGATGCTGATCAGCATCGCCTATCTTGGTGTCCAGTTCCGATGAGGTTGGACACCGATCTCCGGTCGTCCATTCAGTGCCGAGAAAAGCGCAATGGAAGAGATGAGCGTATATCGCTGGTGCGACGGAATTGCATCGGAGTAACCGAATACGGCCAGTGCCTGGTCCAGCGACGTGCCGGCGGTCGTCTGCTTGTCGGTCATCGCCTGCTTCCTATTTCCCGATCAGTGCGCGGGCCTTGGCCCGGATTTCGGTGAGTTCCGTCTCTGAAATCCGACCCTTCCGCTTGGCGCCTCGGGCTCGCCAGTCGAGCGATTTCACTTGGTCAGCAAGGACGGCGCTCTGGCGGTCGTTGTCGATTGCGACTTCAAATGGGTAACCTTTTCGTTTGGTCGTAAGCGAGCAACACAAAAGCAGGCCGATGCGATTATAGGTCGCCGGCGATAAGACGACTGCGGGATGATGGCCCGCCTGTTCATGGCCTGCCTGTTCATGGCCTGCCCGGGGCGGGAATTCGAGCCAGATGATATCGCCGGCGTCAGGCACATATGCCGCCATCTCAGAGGCGTTCCTGGCCGACCGGCCAGCCAAAATCGACCTCCGCATGGATATTGTCCGGGGTGATGCCCGAAAGCAGGTCTGTCAGGTCATATTCGGCTTTGCTGACCGGCTCGATAACCACACGTCCGCCTTCCTCGCGAACGTCGACCGGCTGGTCCAGTTTCAGGCCCGCAGCGGCCATCACAGAGGCGGGAATGCGGATAGACGCGCTATTTCCCCATTTTTTTACGACGGCTCTCATGTTCGACCCCAAGTATCAACTCTGTAGATACTACCTTGCCAGGTGCAAGTGTCAACGTCGTATCAACATTGAAGGTCAATCCTCACACCAAAAGTCTCCGATCTGCCGGCCCAGCCGGACTGTGATCCGCACGTTCTGCTTCAGGGTGATGAGGGGGAGTGAGGTCGTGTCCAAAATGACGCGGCACCGGGTCGTCTGCTTGTCAGCCATTTCACCGCAGCACCCAACCCGACAGCCTGCCAGAGCGTTTTCCGTGCATTCTGAATCGCTGAGGATTCCCATTGGGAGCGTGATCTGATTCAAGATAACAGCCGGGATGGGGCCGGCTTTGGTGGATCGGAGCGCGCCGCTCTGATCCCGGCGATCAGAAATCCGCCGTGAAAGAAAATTTGTAGGTTCGGGGCAGGCCTTCGAGCAGATAGCCGCCATAGGCCGATGCCCAGTAGCGGGCATTGCCCACGTTATCGATACCGAAGCGGAGCGTGACCGGCCTGTGCGCCGTGACGAACGTGTAGCGGGCCCCGAGATCGAACCGTGTCCAGACCGGCAGGTGCAACGTGTTGGCGGTGTTGACCCACTGCTTGCCGGTATTGACCACGCGGCCGGTGACGGTGCCCCCGCGCAGGAACGGCAGGTCATATTCGATATTGGCGTTGATCGAGTAATTGGGCACGCCGATGGCGCTGTGGCCGTTCTGCAGCCCCCCGGCGGTACGTCGGAGATCCGCGTCGATCAACGTGGCGCCGCCATTGAAGCGCAGGCCGGGCATCAGTTCGCCGTTGATGTTCAGTTCCGCCCCGCGATTGCGCTGCATGCCGTCGACCGTGAAGATATACTGGCCGCTGGTACCATAGGCTGCCGTATAAGAATTGGGCTGCGAGATCTGGTAGAACGCCAGCGACGCTGCGAAGCGCCCGATATCGTATTTCGCGCCGACTTCATACTGCACCGAGCGATAGGGCGGAAAGACCTGTCCCAGGTTGACGACATTGCCTGATGCCGTCGGCCCCTGCGACAGGCCTTCGATCCGGTTGAAATAGACCGAGGTCCGCCGGGTCGGATGCACGACCAGCCCGACCACGGGCGTGATCGCCCCCTGGTCGTAACTGGCGTTGCGCGCGCCGCGCCCGGGGGCATTGTAATCGAATCCGTCGACCATCAGGTTCTGATAGCGAAATCCGCCCGTCAGCGCGACGCGATTGTCGAAAAATGACATCGTGTCCGAGAAGAACAGGCTATAGAGCCGCGTTCCGCTGATCTGCTGGGGATTCGCGACATTGCCGCCGGTCAGCGTCTGGTCGGGCGCACCGGTATAGACAGGGCGATAGATATTCGTGGCGCTGTAGGGCCACGCATAGGCGTAGGCGCTGTCGCTTTCCTCCCACAAGGCAGAGCCGCCGGCATTGATCTCGTGCCTGACCGGGCCGGTTGCGAAATGCGCGCGCACGCCGCCGCGCGTGCTCTTGTTGGTCTGCACATATGGCACATAGAGATTGCCGTTGGTGCTATCGCCGGTTCTTGCGTTATTGACCGTCAGAACCTGGTAGTTTCCCTGCTCGTGGCCGCTCAGGCCACCAAAGGCGCCATAGAGCATGACGTGCTTCGACAGATCATGCTCGATATTGAGCATTCCGAAAATGTAATTGAGATCGTTATATGTCCAGGGCTGACCGAAATTGGCATCCGGCGAAACCGGACGCGGAACGTGCGTGACGTCGGAGCCGAGGAAGATGGCTGGCCGCCCCCAGTTGACGCCCTGATTCTGAAAATTCATATCAAGGCTCACACGGGTCCTTTCATCATGCCAGTCGAAATCCCCGCCGACCGCGACCGAATGGCGGCGTTCATGCGCAATGGAGTCGGTGCCGTCCATGCCCGCCACGTTGATACGCGCGCCGAACGCATGGTCGGTGCCGAAGCGCCGGCCGATATCGACGCTGCCGCCCCCCATGGCGCTGCTGGTATAATCGCCGGTCAGACGGGTGATCGGGGAATCGGTCGCGTGCTTGAACGTCAGGTTGATATTGCCGCCGATCGCCGACCCGCCCGGTGCCGCGCCGTTGAGGAAGGCGCTGGCACCGTTGATGACCTGAACCTGGTCATAGAGCTGGGGCGAGACGAGTTGGCGCGGCGTGATGCCGTAAAGACCGTTGATGGCAACGTCGTCGCCATAGACCTGAAAGCCGCGAATGACGAACATCTCGGAAAAATTGCCGTAGCCGTAGGTCGTGCGGACCGATGGGTCGTTCTCCAGCACCTGTCCCAGGGTCTGCGACTGCTGGTTCAGGATCAGGCTGGAATTGTAGCTGCGGATGTTGAAGGGGACATCGATGCCTTTCTTGTTGCCCAAGACGCCGAGCTGACCGCCGCTTGAGACCTGCATCTGATTTCGGCGCTTTGCCTCCACCACGATGGCCTCGTCCCGCGCGCCCTGCTGCACCGGTGCCGGGGCTGCCCCTTTTGCGGCATGCACGGCGGCCGGCTTTCCACCATCGGTCCACGGACCGTCGGGCGCCCGGGCGATCGCATGGGGCGACACGCCCGCCATCAATGCCAGCAATGCCAGATCGAGGGGCTTTTTATACCCGGAACGGTTCGGGCGACGAGGATCGGGCATGATGAGGCACTCGCGATGCTACGCCTCGACCGAGGCGTGGAGGATTCAGATTTTGGAAAAATGTATATTAAACGTTATTGTTTTATTTTCGAACTTCCGCGGCAATACGCGCTGGGCGACATGCCGAAGATCCGGTGGAAGGCGGCGCTGAAGGCGCTGGGGCTGTCGTAGCCGACATCATAGGCAGCGGTCGTGACCGAACGTCCCTGCTCCAGCAGGGCGATCGCCTCGATCATCCGGGCCTGTTGGCGCCAACTGGCCAGGCCCATGCCCGTCTGTTCACGAAACAGGCGGGTGAAGGTACGCCGCCCCATCCCGGCCTCGAGCGCCCAATGATCCAGGTCGCGCCCATCGGTCGGGTTCAGCAGCAGGGCACGGCAGACACGCACCAGCCGCCGGTCGGAGGGCATGCTGATCTGCAACCCGACACTGGGCATGCGGTCCAGCTCCTCCAGCAGCAGGTCGGTCAGCCGGACCTCGCGCCCCTGGGGCGGATAGGGAAAGCGGAATTGCAGGATTTCGTCGATCAGCGCGCGCACCAGCGGCGTGGTCTCGAACACATGGCAGCGATCGGGCCATTTGTTCAGGGTATTGTCGACATAGAGCGTCCGGAACTGTACCGCCGCCCGGGTCGTCACCTGGTGGTGGGTACCCGCCGGAATCCAGATGGCGCGGTTGGGGGGCAGGATATAGCTGGCCGAACCGGTCGTCACCGTGATGACGCCCGACAGGGTCAGGGCAAGCTGGCAGCGCTCATGGGCATGGAACGGATCGGAAAAGCCCGGCGGATAATGGTCGGCCAGCCCGACGACCGGGCTGATATCATGTGGCAGGTCGCTGCTGCGCTTGATCGGAAGGATCTTCGCCTGCGTTGACATTTTCCCCTCCCTCACCCCGCCTTTTTTCGGCATCGGCTCGTGACCATGTCGTTACGTTAATAGGTCGTTGCAATTTCGGTCTGTTCAGCCAGGGCCAGCCGCCGTCTCGATAGGGCCAAAACAGATGCGCCACGACGGGCGCCCCGGGCTGTCGGCAATGGGCCGAGCTTCGTCTCGAACAGGCCGCCCCGGCATCCCGGATGCAGGTCACATGCGCCGTTTCCGATTCCAGATCAATCTCTTGGATGAAAAGCCTCTCTTGGCGCACCCCTGAGACGGCCGCATGGACAAGATGGCATGCCGGTGAAACGATATCCCGACAATCGCAACGAATCCCGTTGCCCGCCCCCATGAAGCATTGCCCAGACCGGGACCCGATAATGGTGCGATACGGTTTTTCCTCCTGTCTTCCGCTGGCACGCTCCGCCGCTGCCCTGTGCGCGCTGCTCGGCGCATCCTCCATTGCCCGCGCGACCCAGCCCGCCGCGCCGACGATCACGCCGGAACAGATCAGCACGCTGCGGGGCGTCGGCGATGTCGCTCTGGCGCCGGACGGCCGGCACATCGTCTACGGCGTGCGAGCATTTGCCGATCCGGCCCGGCCGCCGGTCACGCGGCTTTGGTTCCAGCCCGTCGCGCCGGATGCGCATGCCGTCCGGCTGGACGGGTCGCAGGACAATGACAGCCATCCAAGATGGTCGCCCGACGGGAGGCATCTGGCCTATATCGGCCGGCATGGCGGCGCGCACGACACGATATGGCTGGCCGGTCCGGCAGGTGAGGCCCCGCGCAACCTTGGGCCCTTCGCGGGGGACGCGATCGATTTCCGCTGGTCTCCCGATGGCGGCCGTCTGGCGGTCCTGGTCCATCCCGTCCGTCCGTCCGCGCCCGTCGCGCGGGT